>NZ_DDOP01000106.1:0-20407 GCF_002341725.1 Bradyrhizobium sp. UBA2491 | reverse complement strand
TTTGCTGAGTTGCCCGTCGGGTTATTTTGTCGCACCTGCCGCCCCCAAGCGGGTCTGCCGTCCTCAGGCGGCGCACACCCGATCATTGGGACGACTTCGGATCGATCGAGATCCTGACGAATCGCAGCTCCTTGACGCGGCCATCATCGACCGACAAGGCATCGCACTTGCCGTCGTCGGCGCAGACGAACTTCAGATTCCCTATCGGAAAGCCCGTCGTGAAGGCATCAGTTCCCACGGGTTGCAGATCGAGATCTCCTCGCGGGTAGCGCACTTTCAGCGCGTTCTCGCGAACGAACACGTCATAGATGACGCCGAGTTCTGCACTGTAGTAATGACCTTCGTATGCAGTGAGCCGATCCGCCGCAGGCTTGGCGATGGCTATGCGCCTCAGAGGAAGACTGGCGCCGTTCTGGTGCAGGATCGCGTGCTGCACCGTTCCTCCCGGCGTTACTTCATCGAAGACGACTTCGGCAGAGACGACCCTCAGTCGGAACGCGGTGTTGGAGACCGCGTACATCGGAAACAATGGCTGGCCGGTCGCGCGCGTGACGAGGTGATCATTGTCCTTGCTGAACGAAATGATGAACCCCGGCCTGAGTTCATAGTCGCCAACATAGGCATCGAGGAGCTTGGGGTCGACTGCAACTTCCGGCTTGTCGTCAAGCGCCTGCTTGTCGGAAGCGGGCTGCATCAGGTCCTTCAGATAGATGTCTGCGATCTCGAACGAGAGTGCCGCTGGATTCAGATCTCCCGCGTTTGCGAGGATCACGACCGAGAAATGCTGGTCCGGAAACCTGAGAATATTGGTCCGATAGGCGGCGTCGCCGCCCGAGTGCTCGACCGTCCTGAGCCCGCGATACTTTCCGATGAACAGGCCGGACGCGTAGTTGATCTCCTTGCCGTTGTTGAGCTTGCCTTTCTGCTGCATCTCGGCGAGCAGCGCCGGGCCGCCGACTTCGGCCGTGTAGAAGTTCTCGTCCCAGCGCGCCAGATCGCCGACCGTTGAAAACAGGCTCGAAGGCCCGACCGTCGAATAGCTCAGCGCGATGTACTGGTACTTGCCGTCCGGCCGTCGCGCGTAGGAATAGGCCCGGTCCTTGACGACGGTGCCGTATCTGTCCTGGAAGTGCGTGTTCGACATACCGAGAGGATCGAAGATGCGCTGCTTCGCGAACTCGGCTAGCGTCTTGCCGGACACTTGCTGCACGACCATCGCGAGCAGGGTGTAGCCGCTGTTGCTGTAGAGGAATTGATCGCCGGGCGCGAAGTTCAACCCGGTCTGTTGAAACAGCAGGCGCGCGACATCATCGTCCGTGATCTCGTCGTCAAGCCGCCACCCTGCGAGGGCCAGAAGATTCCACTGGTCGCGAACGCCGCTCGTGTGATGAACGAGCTGGCGGATCGTTATCACCTTGCCGAAATCGTGCAGCTTCGGAACATACTTGCGAACGTCATCATCCAGGGACAGCTTTCCGTCCTGGACGAGCAGGTAGACCGCGAAGGCGGTGAACTGCTTGGAGACCGATGCCAGGTGAAACACGGTTGCCGGCGTATTGCGGATGCCATACTCCAGATTGGCCGCGCCATAGCCTTGGCTGTAGATGATCTTGCCGTCTTGCAGGACGGCAACGACGGCACCGGGCGAGTTCGGCTCAACCCATCGGACAAACAGCTGATCGACGGCGCGCTCGGCCAGCGCTCGGTCTGGCGTTGCGGCGATCGGGGACTCCGATCGAGAGCCGGTGGCACCAAGCGCCGAAAGACACAGCGCCGCAACAGCAACCGCAATAGTCCTGAAAAGCATAACGACTCCCCCGGTCGAAGCTGCGAAGCGTCGCGCCATGACCGTAACACAAAGGCAGTTGGGGTTGCCGTCCTCATCAAAAAGTGAGGCATCTGCCCCTAGCGATCCTGGAACGCCAGCCGCGCGCCGAGTGCGATCAGGATGCTGCCGCCGATCCGCTGCATGATCCGTTGCGATCGCCGGGAGCGTTGCAGCTTCGACATCACGGCGCTGGCAAAGACGACGCAGACGATATCGACCGCCGAGAAGGTCAGGTTGACGATGGTGCCGAGCAGGAACAGTTGGGCCCAGACCGGCAGACTCGCCGTCGCATCGACGAATTGCGGCAGGAACGCCAGGAAGAAGATCGCGGTCTTCGGATTGAGCACCTCGACGACGATGCTTTGGGCGAAGGCGCGCTCGGCGGAGAGCGGCGGCAGCGTGGGACGCTTGGTGTTGTCTCGATCGCGAAACAGCGACAGGCCAAGCCAGACCAGATAGGCCGCGCCGGCGAGCTTCATCGCGGTGAACAGCGGCGGTACCGCATGAAACAGCAGCGCGAGGCCGGCGGCCGCGGCGACGACATGGACGTAGCCGCCGAGATGCAGCCCAAGCGAGGCCATCAGCCCCGCGCGCCGGCCGCCCGCCAGGGTGCGGGCCGCAGCATAAAGCATCGCTGGCCCGGGGATCAGCGCGAAGGTGGCGGTCGTAATGGCGAAGGCAAGATACAATTCCATGTCAGGTTCGATCTCCGGACGATAACGGGCTGATCGGCCGCTACTCCCCAGCAGCCGTCATTGCAAGCGAAGCGAAGCAATCCATCTGCCCGCGTCTACCGAGGGATGGATTGCTTCGTCGCTATCGCTCCTCGCAATGAAAGGCTGCACACCTCAATTCGCCGGGATCATCGCCGCGACCTCATGATCGACGGGGTTGTCGCTTTCGCCGAGTCCGGCGATGACGCCGGCGCGATCCTCCAGCTTGCGGTTCTGGCTCATCTTCTTCTTGGCATCGATCCGGGTGATCGGCATCCGGAAGCCGACGATGCCGCGCAGTTGGGCCTTGATGAAATCATCCGGCGCGTCGCTGACCTGCCAGGCTTCCGCGCGCGGCTTCTCGTGCAGCTCGGTCAGCCGGGTGACGACATCGAGCAGGCGATCGGCATCTTCGAAGAATTCGGCCGCGCCGTAGGCGTGCACGGCGACGTAATTCCAGGTCGGCACCACCTTGCCGTGCTCGGCCTTGGTCACATACCAGGACGGCGTCACATAGGCGTCGGGACCCATGAAGATCGCCATCGCCTCGCCGGTCGCAGGCAGCTTCCATTGCGGATTGGGCCGCGCGACGTGGCCATAGAGCGTACCGTAATCGCCCTCGTTTTCATTGAGGATCAGCGGCAGCGGCGTGCCGATCAGGCCGTCCGCGGTCGCGGTGACCAGCGTCGCGAGCCGTGAGGCCCGCATCGCGGCGTGGATCGGGCCGAGCTCATCCATCTTGAAATGCGGCGGCAGGTACATCGCGAACCTCTTGCAGACCTCTTGGTCGTCCCCATCACTTGTTGCTCGCAGCATAGCGCCGAAGTGGTCTATGATAAGAGCCACTTTCGATCATCTTAAATGGTCCACTATGCCCCGCCTGCGCGCCACGATCAGCATCCCCTCGCTTGGCGCGATCGACCGCGCCGCCGGCCAGGTCGGGCGCCAGCTTGCGCAGGCCCTGCGCGCTGGAATCACCAAGGGCGAACTGAAGGCCGGGGAATTCCTGCCGTCGACGCGGGCGCTGTCGGCATCGCTCGGCGTCGCGCGCGGCACGGTGACCGAGGCCTTCGAGCAGTTGCAGGCCGAGGGCTATCTGGTCTCGCAGGTCGGCGCCGGCACCCGTGTCGCGCCGACCTTTGCCGAACCGGCACGACCCGTCGGCCCGCCGGCTGGTCGCGGCCCGAACAAGTCAGCTCCGATCCAATTGCCGCCGCGCGCGGCGCGGCTGGCCAAGGTGGCGGCGGCGTTCACGCCGATGCCGGAAGTCCCGTTTGCGATCGCCGTCCCGGGCGGCGCCGTCGCTCCCGACGACAATTGGCGCCGCCTCGGCAACCGTGTGCGCGCCTCGCGCGCGGCGGCGCCCGCGAGCTACGGCGATCCGCGCGGCTTGATGGTGCTGCGGCAGGCGATCGCCGACTATGTGCGCAAATCCCGCGCCGTGCATTGCGAGCCTGAGCAGGTCGTGATCACGGCCGGCACGCAACAGGGATTGTATCTCGCCGGTCGCGTGCTGCTGTCGCCGGGTGATCCGGTGTGGACCGAGGATCCCGCCTATCCCGGCATGACCGCCGTGCTCGACGATCTCGATCTCGTCACCACGCGCGTGGCCGTCGATGCGCAAGGCATCGACGTCGACGCCGCGATCGCGGCGTGCCCGGATGCCCGCGCGGCGTTCGTAACCCCGTCGCATCAATATCCGCTGGGGATGCCGATGAGCATGGCCCGCCGCAACGCGCTGGTGGCGTGGGCACAGCGCAGCAATGGGTGGATCGTCGAGGACGATTACGACAGCGAGCTGCGCTATGCCGGTCATCCGTTTCCGTCGATGCAGGGTCTCGCGCCGTCACGCGTGATCTATCTGGGGACGCTGAGCAAGGTGCTGTTTCCTTCGCTGCGGCTCGGCTATGTCGTGGCGCCTCCGCCGCTGATCGATGCCTTCGCCGGCGCCCGCGCCCTGCTCGACCGCCACTCGCCGACCGCCGACCAGCACGTGCTGGCGGCCTTTATGCGCGAGGGGCTGTTCGAAGCGCATATCCGGCGGATCCGCGGCGTCTATGCCGCGCGGCGCGCGACATTGATCGCGGCGCTGACGCGTCACATGCCGGATGACGTCACGCTGCAACCGAGCGACCAGGGCATGCACCTGCTGCTGTGGCTGCCACCGCGCTTCGACGATGTGCAATTGGCGAGAGCCGCGCTTGCCGAGGGCATCGTGGTGCGGCCGATTTCATCGATGTACAAGAGTGAGCCACGGTCGGGCCTGATGCTCGGCTTCGGCGGGTTCGAGCCGGACGAGCTTGAGGCAGCGGCGGTACGGCTGCGACACGTCATGGATCAGCATGTCGCGCAGCGTCGGCTCAAGCCACGCCGTGCGGACATTGTGCGCTGATCTTTCAGACCGGTTTTATTGCTCGAACGCCGCCTTGAGGCGGTTGAGCTGCGGCACCAGCGGGTTGCCGATGGTCGAACGATCCGGCGCCGGCGCGTGAATCGTGGTGTCGAGCCGGCGGACGCGCGCCTGCAAATCCATCGAGCGGGCGATCAACTGCTGCAATTGCTCCGGCAACTTCGTCACCATGTCGGCCGGGCCAGGATCGGCAGCCGACAGCTTGACCTTGGTCTTTTCGCGATTGGCCTGGGTCAGCGTCATCTCGCCTTCCTTGACCGCGCGGTGCAGCAGCAGCCAGGAGGCGAGCTGCATCAGCCGGGTGGTCAGGCGCATGCTCTCGGTGGCATAGGTCAGGCTGACGGAGCGCTCCAGCGCCTTGGCCTCGGCGCGGCCGTCGCCGTCGAGATAGGCGGCGGTCTGCTCGACCAGGTCCATGCCTTCCCGGAACAGCACGCCAAATGCCGCAGAATTGGTCAGCCGTTCGCTGAACAGCACAAGCCCGACTTCGCTCTGGGAACGATCGGCCATGGTTAACGCCCTCACACCACCGTAACGCCCGCCGGCGTCTGATGCGCCAGCTTATGATAAACAAATCATTGCGCGGGCGCGCCGAAGAGTCCAGCCGCAACCCGATTTATGGTTTCCAGCTGATGGGACGCAACAAAAAAGAGCCGCCGTTTCCGGCGGCTTTTGAAGTTGATAACAGGGAGGCGTCAAACAGAGTGGACAGGAGCCACTCGGTGTCCAAACGAGGACAATGCAGTCATAATCGAGAAAGCTTAATCAATCGTAAATGAACGGATTTCTTGACGCTTTGTTTGCCATGTCGGCCATTGACCGAGTTTGGCACAGGCCCTCGCTGGTCCCCACGCGTCGTCCCGGCCTGGTGCGCCATTGCGCACGGGGCCGGGACCCATAGCCCCCAGTGCCCGCGTTGCTCGTGGCTGTGGCCCAACCTTACGCAACGAGGAACAGCGGTGGTTATGGGTCCCGGATCGCGCTCGCTTACTCGCTTGTCCGGGACGACCTGGTGCGATGTCGCTGGCTACGACTTGAAGAACGCGTTGGCGGCATCCTTCGATGCGCGCTTCTTCGACATCGCCTCCTTCAGGCGGTCGACTTCGGCGGTGAGCAGCGCGATGCGCTCGGTCAATTCCTCGACCGACAACAGCGAGAGATCCTGTCCGATCTCGTGGCTGATCTTCTTCCGCGGCCGGTCCTCATCCTCAATCGGCATGTGTCCTCCCGGCGATGTGATCTGGCGCCTTGGGTCCAGAGATGTTAAGTGTAGATACGAGGAGAATTTGCAGTGACTTTCGCGTGCGCGCAACATCTGACGCGAATGCCCCGGCCCGACCGCAAGGAGTCTGACCGGACGGGATAGCGCGCGTCTGCGCGCGAGGCATGAGCCGACCCCAAGCCCTTCCGATCATGCGGGAGGGCTTTTTGATTTTTCCGATTTGATTTTCGGGGTCGGCATCAGCCAACGCGAAAGACCCTCACCCATGAGCAAGATTCTCATCACCAGCGCCCTTCCTTACGTAAACGGCGTCAAGCATCTCGGCAATCTCGTCGGCTCGCTGCTGCCCGCCGACGTCCACGCCCGCTTCCGGCGGCAGATCGGTTGCGACGTGCTGTTCATCTGTGCGACCGACGAGCACGGCACGCCGGCCGAGCTTGGCGCCATCGAGGCCGGACAGGATGTCCGCACGTTCTGCGACGCGCAGCACGCCGTCCAGGCCGACATCTACCGGCGCTTTGGCCTCGCCTTCGATCACTTCGGCCGCACCAGTTCGCCGCGCAACCATGCACTGACACAGCATTTCTATCGCCGGCTCGATGCCGCCGGGCTGATCGCGGCGCAGACCTCGCAACAAGTTTGGTCGCCGCTCGACCAGCGCTTCCTGCCCGACCGCTACGTGCTCGGCACCTGTCCGCATTGCGGCGATCCGAACGCGCGCGGTGATCAGTGCGACCATTGCGGCACGCTGCTCGACCCGCCGGAGCTGATCGCGCCGCGCTCGGCGCTGTCAGGCGACCGCGCGCTCGAGATCCGCGACAGCCGTCATCTGTTCCTGCGCCAGTCGCAACTCGTCGAGAAGATCGGCGCCTGGATCGACAGCCGCGCGGGATGGCCGCCCTTCGTGGTGTCGACCGCGAGGAGCTGGCTCAATGCCGAGCTGCGCGACCGCTGCATCACGCGCGATCTCGCCTGGGGCATCGCCGTGCCGCGCGACGGATTTGACGGCAAGGTATTCTATGTCTGGTTCGATGCGCCGATCGGCTACATCGCGGCGACGCAGGAATGGGCGGACGCCGCGCCCGATCGCGACTGGCGCGATTGGTGGTGGCAAGCCAGTGACGTCAGCTACATCCAGTTCCTCGGCAAGGACAACATCCCGTTCCACACCGTGAGCTTTCCGGCGACGCAGCTCGGCTCCGGCGAACCATGGACCACCGCCGACGTGATCAAGGGATTCCACTGGCTCAATTACGAGGGCGGCAAGTTCTCGACCAGCCGCAAGCGCGGCATCTTCACCGATGCGGCACTGGAGGAACTGCCGGCCGACCTCTGGCGCTGGTGGCTGATCGCCAACGCGCCCGAAAGTGCCGACACCGATTTCGGCGTCACGCGGTTCGTTGCCGATGTGAACAAGGATCTCGCCGATATCTTCGGCAACCTCGTCAACCGCATCGCGAGCTTCGCGCATCGTGCCTTCGACGGCCGCATTCCGGATGGCGGCGCACCCGGTGACGCCGAGCATCGGCTCGCGCGTGATCTGGAGCAGCACATCGCGGCGCTGCACCGCCATCACATCGCACTGGAGTTTCGCGCCGCCGCGACGACCACGCGCGCGATCTGGGACGTCGCGAACGCCTACCTGCAACACGCAGCCCCCTGGACGGCGATCAAGTCCGATCCAGACCGCGCCGCCGTCATCACCCGCATTGGGCTCAATCTGGTCGCGCTCTGCGCCACGCTGGCGTGGAGCATCGTGCCGGGTCTGTCGGAACGCGTGCTCGGCGCACTCGGCCACGACGATGCGGTGCCGTGCTGGCCCAATGGCCCAGTGCTCACGCTGCTGGATCGCGGTGCCGGCACGCCGGTCGCGCGGCTCGGCCCGCTGGTCGAGAAAATCACCGCGGAGAAGGCCGACCATCTGACGAGGCGGTTCGGGACGTAATGGCGTTTCGCTCCGTTCGAAAAGGCGTTATGCCATCCGCCAATCCTCTTCCCTGACCAAGGACGAACCATGTCGAACCTGCCCGCGCAAATGACCGTCGTTGCCATCAGCAAGCCCGGTGGCCCGGAGGTGCTGGTGCCGGAGACCCGCGCGTTGCCGGTGCCGAAGGCCGGCGAAATCCTGGTCAAGGTCGCGGCCGCCGGCGTCAATCGCCCCGACGTCGCGCAGCGCTCCGGCTCCTATCCGCCGCCGCCCGGCGCGAGCGACCTGCCCGGCCTCGAGATCGCGGGCGAAGTGGTGGCGCTCGGCGAAGGCGCCAAGCACAAGATCGGCGACAAGGTGATGTCGCTGGTCGCCGGCGGCGGCTACGCGCAATATTGCATCGCGCAGGACGCGCAGGCGATGACCGTGCCGTCCTCACTGTCGATGCAGGAAGCCGGCGCTACTCCGGAAACCCTGATGACGGTGTGGCACAATGTGTTCGAGCGCGGCGCGCTGAAGGCCGGCGAGACGCTGCTGATTCACGGCGGCTCGTCGGGCATCGGCACGATGGCGATCCAGCTTGCCAAGGCGTTCGGCGCCAAGGTGATCGTCACCGTCGGCTCGCAAGACAAGGCCGATGCCTGCCTGAAGCTCGGCGCCGATCATGCGGTCAACTACAAGACCGAGGATTTCGTCGAGGCGGTGAAGACGGCCACCGGCGGCGCCGGCGCCAATGTCATCCTCGACATGGTGGGCGGCGACTATATCGACCGCAACTACGACGCCGCCGCGGTCGAGGGCCGCATCGTCCAGATCGCGTTCCTGTCGGGAACACCCAAGACCACGGCCAATTTCTCCAAGCTGATGATCAAGCGGCTGCACCACACCGGCTCGACCTTGCGTCCCCGTAGTAATGCGGACAAGGCGGCGATGGTCGCGGCGATCGAGGCAAAGGTGCTGCCCTTGCTGCGCGAAGGCCGCGTCAAGCCGCTGATGGACAGCACATTCCCGCTGGAAAAGGCCGCCGACGCGCACCGCCGCATGGAGACCAGCGAACATATTGGCAAAATTGTGTTGGTCGTCTAATTCTCAACGTGGAAGCAGGGGCGGAAACCCTTTGATTCCCTTCGCATTCGTGTCATTTATCGCGCCACCTCCGGGCCGGTCGCCGGATCCGGGCAGTTTGTCGATCGCGGAGTACTGACATTGCGTCTGATCAGGTGCCTTGCGCTGCTCGCGCTGGGCCTCATGATGTTTGCCGCTGCGCCTGAAGCGTATGCGATCGACGCGGTCAGCGTGCGCAGCGATGCGCCGGCGATCGACCTGACAGCGGTGCTCGACCATCAGCGCAGTGAAGGCGATCGCATCCAGGTCTCCACCGCGCCGGGAACCGACGGCATCGTGCGCCGCATCGAGGTTCGCGCCCGCGAAGGCGGCCAGAACTGGGTGGTGTTCGCGCTCGCCAACAACACCGACGACCAGCTCGACCGCCTGATCGTCGCGCCGCATTACCGCATCGTGTCGTCAGGCCTGTTGTGGCCAGACCTCGGCCTGTCGCGCATCGCGACCATCACGCCCTCGGTCGGCGATCGTCCCGAGCGGCAGGAGAGCCCGACCGCCGACGTGTTCCGCATCACGCTCGATCCCGGCGCCGTCGTCACCTATGTCGCCGAGCTGCGCACCGACAAGCTGCCGCAGCTCTATCTGTGGGAACCCGACGCCTACAAGGACAAGGTCAACTCGTTCACGCTGTACCAGGGCATCGTGATCGGCATCTCGGGCCTGCTCGCGCTGGTGCTCACGATTTTGTTTGTGGTCAAGGGCAGCATCATGTTCCCGGCCGCCGCCGCGCTGGCCTGGGCGGTGCTGGTCTATATCGGCGTCGACTTCGGCTTCTGGGGCAAGGTGCTCGACATGTCGAACAACGCCGAGCGCGTCTGGCGCGCGGCGGGCGAGGCGATCCTCGCGGCGACATTGCTGGTGTTCCTGTTCGCCTATCTCAACCTCAGTCGCTGGCACGTGCGCTACTCGCACATCACGATCGGCTGGTTGGTCTTCCTCGGCTCGCTGGTGGCGCTGGCGCTGTTCGATCCCGCGGTCGCCTCCGGCATCGCGCGGATGTCGCTGGTGATGATCGCGTTCGCCGGCTTCGCCCTGATCGTCTATCTCTCGACCCACGGCTTCGACCGCGCGGTGCTGCTGATCCCGACCTGGTTCCTGCTGGTGGTCTGGGTGATCGCAGCCGGCATGACGGTGGCGGGCTCGGTCACCAACGACATCGTCGGCCCGGCGCTGCTCGGCGGCCTGGTGCTGATCGTGATGCTGATCGGCTTCACGGTGATGCAGCACGCCTTCGCCGGCGGCGGCGCCACCACCGGCGTGGTCTCCGATGTCGAGCGTCGCGCCTTGGCGCTGACCGGCTCCGGCGATCTGATCTGGGACTGGGACGTCTCCGCCGACAAGGTGTTCACCAGCCCCGAGACCGAGGCCCTGCTCGGCCTGAAGCGCGGCACGCTGGAAGGCCCGGCGGCGAAATGGCTCGAGGTGCTGCACCCGCTCGACCAGGACCGCTTCCGCGCCGCCCTCGACAGCGTGCTCGACCAGCGCCGCGGCCGCCTGGTGCAGGACTTCCGGCTGCGCACGCCGGACGGCCACTTCATGTGGTTCGCGCTGAAGGCGCGGCCGGTGGTCGGCTCCGACGGCGAGGTCTCGCGCGTGGTCGGGACCCTCACCGACGTCACCGAGTTCAAGAACTCCGAAGAGCGGATGCTGCACGACTCGGTGCATGACAATCTGACCGGCCTGCCGAACCGCCGCCTGTTCATGGACCGCCTCGGCGCGGTGGCGAACCTCGCCAAGACCATGCCGAGCCTGCGGCCGACCCTGATGGTGATCGAC
Organism: Bradyrhizobium sp. UBA2491; assembly: GCF_002341725.1. Classification (NCBI taxonomy): domain Bacteria; kingdom Pseudomonadati; phylum Pseudomonadota; class Alphaproteobacteria; order Hyphomicrobiales; family Nitrobacteraceae; genus Bradyrhizobium; species Bradyrhizobium sp. UBA2491. The sequence continues at coordinate 9,409 of NZ_DDOP01000106.1, read as the reverse complement.
CTCGACCGCTTCAAGCAGGTCAATGATTCCGTCGGCATCGCGGTCGGCGATTCCATCCTGCTGACGCTGGCGCGCCGGCTGACCCGCATCCTGAAGCCGCAGGACACGCTGGCGCGGATGGCGGGCGACCAGTTCGGCCTGATCCTGCTGTCGGAGCAGGACCCGGCGCGGATCACCAATTTCGCCGAGACCATCCGCAAGACCATCCGCGCCCCGATCGCCTTCAACGACCGCGAGATCTTCCTGACCGCCTCGATCGGGCTTGCGCTGTCCGATCCGCAGGCGCCGCTCACCGACGAGATCATCAAGGACGCCGAACTTGCGATGTATCATTCGAAGCGGATCGGCGGCGACCGCATCGACGTCTACAAGCCGGCAATGCGGGCGCGGAAGACCGACCGCCTGACGCTCGAGAGCGATTTGCGCCGCGCCATCGAGCGGCAGGAGCTCACGATCCTGTACCAGCCGATCGTACGGCTGGAGGATCGTGCGATCGCGGGCTTCGAGGCGCTGGTGCGCTGGGACCATCCCAAGCTCGGCCGGATGTCGCCTTCGGAATTCATCAACGTCGCCGAGGAGACCGGCCTGATCGTCGATCTCGGCATGTTCGTGATGGACCAGACCGCGCGCCAGCTCGCGGTGTGGCAGCGCGCGATGCGGGCGCGCGAGCCGATCTTCGCTTCGGTCAACGTGTCGTCGCGGCAGTTGCTGCGCCACGACCTGATCCACGATATCCGTACCGTGCTGTCGCGCTCCTCGGTGGCGCGCGGCACGCTCAAGCTCGAATTGACGGAATCGCTGGTCATGGAGAACCCGGAGCACGCCGCCCAGATGCTGGCGCGGATCCGCGAACTCGGCACCGGTTTGTCGCTCGATGATTTCGGCACCGGCCATTCCTCGCTGTCCTATTTGCAGCGCTTCCCGTTCGACACCATCAAGATCGACCAGTCGTTCGTCCGCACCACCAGCCGCGGCACCCGCCCGGTGATCCTGAAATCGATCATCGCGCTGGCGCATGATCTCGGCATGCAGGTGGTGGCGGAAGGCGCCGAGACCGATTCCGACGCCGTCGAGCTCTACCAGCTCGGCTGCGAATACGCGCAGGGCTTTGCGTTCGGCGAGCCGATGGACGCCGACGCCGCCACGCGGCTGCTCACCGAGGAACGGCTGGAAGCCGCGAGCTAAGGCTCCGGCGGAAGCAAATCTGTCGCCCCGACTTCCGATGTCATACTCCGCGAAAGCGGAGTAGCCAGTACGCCGCGCCGTCGCCGTATCGCGATGAAGGCCCTGGAATACTGGATCGCTCGCTTTCGCGGGCGATGACGTTGCTCCCGCTAACGCGGCTTCGGCATGCGCTTGAACTTGACGCTCTTGCCGTCGGTCTGGCGCGTAGCGATGTAGCCGGCCTCGAGGCAGGCTTCGCGCTGCGGCATCTTCTCCTGCGGGCTGCGCAGGGTTTCCCACCACGAGGCGCGATGCGCGGCGCGCGGCAGCGCCGCGTCGATGATCGTCTCGATCTCGTCGAAAGTCAGCACGAACTCAGGCAGATGCTGCTTCTTCAGATAATCCCGCAGCGTGTCGTAGTCGTTCACAACGTCCTCGATGACAAGATTCAATATACCGGCAACCACCCGTTAACCCATTCGGAGGCCGCTGTCGCCATTTAAGGCGACAACAAGATTTCCCGATGCATGACGGCTTTTTGGAGCTGAGAATGCCACTTCGACGGGGAAACGACGCAAAACGGCGCTGGCGGCTATCGGCAAAGCTGCTGATCGCCGCGGCGGTTGCGACCGTCCTCGGCTTCTCCGCGGTCTGCACCGGCGTGATGCTCGACATGCGCCGCGGCGAGGAGGAACTGGCGCGCCGGACCCTGGAGAATCTCGCGTCGGGCATCGAGGCCGACATCAGCCGCAATGTCGAGCTCTACGACCTGTCGCTGCGCGCGGTCGCCAGCAATCTCGAGATGCCGGAGATCCGCAATGTCAGCAAGGAGCTGCGCCAGTTGATCCTGTTCGATCACGCCGCGACCGCTCAGCATTTCGGCGCGATCCAGGTGTTCGACGCGGCCGGCAACCTGACCATCGACGCCGCAAGCCTCGATCCGCGACCGGAGAACCGCAGCGACGAGGAATACTTCACGGCCCATCGCGACCATCCCGACACCGGGCTCTATGTCAGCCGGCCGATGCTGCATCGCGGCTCCTACGCCATCGTGTTGAGCCGGCGCATCTCCGGCGACGACGGCCGCTTTCTCGGCGTCGTGGTCGGCTCGATCCGCTTCAGCTATTTCCACGACCTGTTCGGCCGCTTGAACCTCGCGCCGGGCGACACCATCACCGTGTTGCGCCGCGACCGCACCATCATCATGCGAACGCCGTTCGATCTCGACGTGATCGGCAAGAACCTCGCGGAGCAGCTGGACTGGAAGGCCGAGAACCTGAAGGTGGGCGGCGCCTTCTCGGGCAAGGGTCCGGTCGACAGCACGCCAAGGCTCTATGTCAGACGCAGCGGCGCCGGCCCGCTCTACGTCGTGGTCGGCAAGCCGCTCGAAGCGGTTTTCAACCTCTGGCGCACCGAGGCGATCCGGATCGGCGCAATCATGGCAGTGCTGATCCTGTTCGTACTCAGCGCGGCGATGGTCCTTGCCCGCGAGATCGTCCGCCGCGCCGACGCCGAAGACAAGCTCGAGGAACTGGCGACGACCGACGCCCTCACCGGCCTGAAGAACCGGCGCAAGTTCGACAGCGAGATCGATCGCGAGTGGCGGCGAGCAAGCCGGCACGGCCAACCGGTTGCGCTCCTGATGATCGATGCCGATCACTTCAAGGCCTACAACGACACCTATGGGCATCAGGCCGGTGACCAGGTGCTGGTCGGGATCGCGATCTGCATCTCGGACGCGGTGCGTCGCGCCGGCGATTGCCCGGCGCGCTTCGGTGGCGAGGAATTTGCCGTGCTGCTGCCCAACATGACCGCGCTCGAGGCTTTCAAACTGGCTGAAGCCATCCGCGGCAAGGTCGCGCAATGGTGCGAGGGCGAATCGATCACGACGGTGAGCATCGGCGTCGCCAGCATGCGCCCGATCGCCGGCCAGCAGGCGGCCGACCTGATCGAGGCCGCCGACAAGGCGCTCTACGCCGCCAAGGCCAACGGCCGCAACCAGTCGGTGCTCGCGACCGTTCCGAAGATCGCGCTGGTGGCGTGAGGTCGAAGCCGGCAGCAGCGAGATGCCGGTTGCACATCGAGCATCGAGCCACGCAACTCTCACCCCATCGTCGTCCTGGCGAAAGCCAGGACCCATAACCACCGAATTTGCTGGTGAACGGGAACGTGGCCCCAGCGCCGCGCAGCAGCGAGCATTTGGGGTAATGGGTCCTGGCTTTCGCCAGGACGACGATGAACAGGTTGCGCTGGTGGTGCGCCGTCGGGCAAATCAACGCTAGCGACGCGGCCCCGCTCACTTCTCGAGATATCGCTTCATCTCGGCGATCAGGCCGTCGCGCAACTCGGGGCGCTTGAGGCCGAAGGCGATGTTGGCGCGGAGGAAGCCGGGCTTCGAGCCGCAATCGTGGCGCTCGCCCTCGAACTCGACGCCGTAGAACTTCTGGGTCTTCGCGAGCCCGATCATCGCGTCGGTGAGCTGGATCTCGCCGCCGGCACCGCGCTCCTGCGTAGCCAGGATATCGAAGATCTCCGGTTGCAGGATGTAGCGGCCGGTGATCGACAGGTTGGACGGCGCGGTGCCCTTCGCCGGCTTCTCCACCATGCCGTCGACCTCGAAGATGTTGCCGGTGCGCTTGCCGACACCACAGATGCCGTACTGATGAGTGAGTTCGTCCGGCACCGGCTCGACCGCGATTACATTCGACTTCTCGCCAAGCTTGTTGGCAGCATCGACCATCTGCTTCAGGCAACCCGGCGTGTTCAACACCAGCTCATCGGGCAACACCACCGCGAACGGCTCATTGCCGACGATATCGCGCGCGCACCACACTGCGTGGCCGAGGCCGAGCGGCGCCTGTTGCCGGGTGAAACTCATCGCGCCGGCTTCAGGCTGGTTCTGGGCCAGAATGTCCTGCTCGGTCTTCTTGCCGCGCTGCGCGAGCGTGGTGTCGAGCTCGAACATGCGGTCGAAGTGATCCTCGATGACGCCCTTGTTGCGGCCGGTGACGAACACGAAGTGCTCGATACCCGCTTCCCGCGCTTCGTCGACCACATACTGGATCAACGGCTTGTCGACGATGGTCAGCATCTCCTTCGGCATCGCCTTGGTGGCGGGCAGCACGCGGGTGCCGAGACCGGCGACGGGAAATACGGCTTTGCGGATCTTCATGGGATTATCGGGAGCCCTTGAAATGGGTGGGACGTGCGAAACTGTTTTATTTGACGCGTTTTCCCGCGAACCGGAATCGACTTCGCTTGAAAGCACGATATTCGCATCTTCGTACCCGTTTTGCAGCCGAGAACAAAGGCGGATGTGTGATGCGCACCCACCCGGCTTCCTTCACGGCGTTCGGCTATCGAGGCATCCCGACCGCCCGCGCATTCGCGTCCGCCGGCGGCGACCCGTCGCGCGACACAGCCGCAGCGGCGGATGACGCGATCCAGCGCCGATATTTACGGGTGAGCGACGCCGTGCGCAGCTGGGCGAAAATTAACGCTTTCACGGGCGAAACGTTCGGTTTCGCTGCACGGCCCCGGCTCAACCGCCGCAACTGGAATTTCACGACGGCCATCGCAGCCAGTGAAGCCAACGCCTTGCTCTTCCAACGGATCGGCGCGACCTCCGGCCGCGGGTCCTCGCCATTGCGCCAGGCATTCGCCAAATCCGGCCTGATCGCCAGCGCCGTGCCGATGCCTGCGATGGCAACGCCGCTGTCGAGCACGTGTTGTACGACGCCGATGCGGCGAATGCCGCCGGTGACCATGACGGGCATGCGTGCGACCCCTGCGATGTCGCGCGCGAAGTCGAGGAAGTAGGCCTCGCGCGCCAGGGTGCGGCCGTCGCGCGCATCGCCCTGCATGGCCGGTGCCTCGTAACTGCCGCCCGACAGTTCCACCAGATCGACCGGCAGTTCATTGAGCAGCTCGACGACCGTCTTCGCGTCGGCGGCATCGAAACCGCCGCGCTGGAAATCGGCGGAATTCAATTTCACCGCGACCGAGAAGCCGGGCGACACCGTGGCGCGGACCGCCTTGACGGTTTCGATCAGCAGCCGCGCCCGGTTCTCGAGCGAGCCGCCCCAGCGATCGGTGCGTCGGTTGGCCAATGGCGACAGGAACTGGCTGAGCAGATAGCCGTGCGCGGCGTGGATCTGCACGCCGGAGAAACCGGCGCGCTCCGCCAGCCTCGCGGCGCTGACAAAGCGCGCGATCACGTCGTCGATGTCCTGCTCGGTCATCGCCCTCGGCATGGCAAACAGGTTCGAATGCTTGCCGAGATCGAGCGGCACGGCGGACGGCGCCAGGGTTTGCTGGCCGAGGTTTTTCATCATCTGCCGGCCGGGATGATTGAGCTGCATCCAGATCTGCGCGCCCTTGGCGCGGCCGATCCGGGCCCAGTTTCGAAACGCCTCGAGCTCGGTGCCGTCCTCCAGCACGACGCCGCCCGGTCCGGTCATGGCGCGACGATCGATCATGACATTACCCGTTATGATGAGGCCGGCGCCGCCGTCGGCCCAGGCCTGGTAGAGGCGAAGCAGCTCGGCCGAGGGCAGATGCCCTGCGTCGGCCATGTTCTCCTCCATCGCCGCCTTGGCGATGCGGTTGGGCAGGCTGCTTCCATTGGGCAGGGTGAGGGTCTCAAACGGCGACATGGGCCAGGCTCCTTGGGCCAATTTCCCTATTGATCGACGCGCACCATAACCTTAGAGTTAACTTTAAGGTCAAGCCGCGCGGAGCGCCCCGAAATGAAGATTGGAGAATTGGCGCGGGAATCCGGCCTCGCGCCATCGCGCATCCGCTTCTACGAGCGACAGGGCCTGATCGGGTCGATCGATCGCGGTTTGAACGGCTATCGGCAGTATTCGCGCGGCACGAGACAAATCCTCGAGATCATCGTGATGGCCCAGCAGGCCGGATTTTCACTCGATCAGATCCGGAACCTGCTGCCACCACATGGCAAGGGGGACTGGAGCCGCGACGCGCTGCTGGCCGCGCTGAAGACCAAGGTGACCGAGGTGGAAGCCCTGCGGCGCCGCCTGGCTGAAACACAGGCCGGGCTCGAGGTGGTGATCGCCCGGATCGAAGCCACGCCACCCGGCGGCGACTGCTTTGCGAATGCCGAAGGTATTTTGGCCGACCTCCGGGAGCAGTCCAAAGCGGGCTGACAACCCGGACAATTTGTCCTGCCCCGCCCAATCGCGCGATTTCGTCACGCCCAAAATGCCACCCATTGTTAAGCTATTGGAAACCGTGACGGGGCCTTCTGGGACGGCACGATTTTAACAGGCACACGACAAATGCGCTCGACGGCAACATCGCGGACCAAGCACTTCAGCGCAGGCCTCGTCGCGCTGGCCCTGCTGCTGCCCGGCAGCACCCAGGCCCAGTCGGCGGGCAACGGCCTGACCAATTTGATCGACAGCATCTTCTCAGGTCCGAACGCGACGCCGCCGCAGGCAGCAACCGGGCAGGATGGCGCGGCACCGCCCTGGAGCGGCGAGGACGGCGCCTCAGGCCATCCGCTGATGACAGCCGCAGCGATCCGCCAGGCCGCGTCCGACTTCCCGAACTGCGTCGCGGCGATGTGGCCGGATGCCGCGCGGCGCAACATCACGCAGGAGAACTTCCAGCGCTTCACCGCTGGCCTGCAACCCGACTTGCGCATCATGGACCTGATGGATTCGCAGCCGGAATTCACCAAGGCGATCTGGGACTATCTCGACATCCTCGTCAGCGATACGCGATTGGCCAAGGGCCGCGAGATCCTCGCCAAATACAAGCCGCAGTTCGATGCGACCGAGCGCGCCTATGGCGTCGACCGCTACATCATCGCCGCGATCTGGGGCATCGAATCGAACTACTCGACCCAGATGGGCGATCGCAACGTGGTGCAGTCGACCGCGACGCTGGCCTGCATCGGGCGCCGTCAGGCCTATTTCAAGGACGAATTCCTGTCGGCGCTGGAGATCCTCAACCGCGGCGATCTGCGCCCCGAGCAGATGCGCGGCTCGTGGGCCGGCGCGTTCGGCCCGACCCAGTTCATGCCGACCGCGTTCAAGCGTTACGCGGTCGACGGCGATGGCGACGGTCGCCGCGACGTCGTCGACAATCCGAGCGACCTGATCGCCTCGACCGCCAACAATCTGAAGAAAGACGGCTGGCAGAGCGGCGCGAGCTGGGGCTACGAGATCGTGATCCCGCAAGGCTTCAACTTCATGCTGGCCGACCGCGCCAAGGCCATGACGCTTGCGCAGTGGGAACATCTCGGCGTCAAGCGGCCCAACGGCCAGCCGTTCCCGCGGCCCTCCGACAAGGCCTATCTGCTGGCGCCGGCGGGCGCCGAGGGGCCGGGCTTCCTGATGTTGCAGAACTTCCGGGTGATCATGAAGTACAACCCGGCGGAGGCCTACGCGCTCGCCATCGGCCATTTCGCCGACCGGCTGCGCGGCGGCCAGCCCTTCGTGCAGCCGTGGCCGCGCCAGGAACGGGTGCTGTCGCGCGCCGAGCGGCTGGAATTGCAGCAGCTACTCGCCCAGCGCGGCTTCTACAAGGGGACGCCGGATGGCCAGTTCGGCGGCCTGACCCGCGAGGCGCTGCGCGGCTTCCAGGCCTCGATCGGGGCGCCGGCCGACGGTTTCGCCACCTCCGAGGTGCTGGACCGGCTGCGGGGACGGTAGCGGACGGCCCCATGTGGCCCGAATGAAGCGCAGCGAAATCCGGGTTCTCACCGCGGTTGGCCGGTCCCGGATTGTGCTTCGCTCCATCCGGGCCACGGCCCTCGCGTCACCCCAGTTCCATCGCGGTCAAACTCGGCCCCTGCCCCGCGAAAGTAACCGTGAAATCCGATATTTGCCCGTCGCCTTGACGGCCGCCGGGCGCACCCGATTTATGGTGGAAAAGCTGCCCGCGTGCGGCCCGATTCCGCTAGTATAGCCACGTACTTCCAGATCATTGCGACCGAGCTCGATGGCAAAGCCGAAGTCCTTCCTGCGCATCTTCACCGAAGCCGGCCCGCTGGTCGCGCTGACGGTGGCGCTGGCGCTCCTGATCGGCATTGCCGAGCCCGCCTCGGCGCAGTTCTTCGGCTTCCCCGGTTTCGGTGGCGGACCGCCGCAACCGCAGCGCCGTGCGCCGCCACAACATGGCGGTGGTGGCGGCTGGTTCGGCGGTGATTTCTTCGCACCGTTCCAGCAGCAGGCGCCGCAATCGCAGCCGCAGCGGCCGCGCGAGGATTTCTCGCGTGCGCCTCCGCCGGCCAAGCGCGAGACCGCGGCCGAGCGCAACGTGCTGGTGATCGGCGACGCGATGGCCGACTGGCTCGCCTATGGCCTGGAGGATGCTTATTCCGACCAGCCCGACATGGGCGTGATCCGCAAGCACAAGACGGTGTCCGGCCTGATCCGCTATCAGCCCAAGGGCGACCCGGCGGATTGGGCGGCAGCCGCCAAGGGAATTCTCGCCACCGAAAATCCCGACGCCATCGTCGTGATGCTCGGCCTCAGCGACCGCACCGCGATCCGCGAACCGGTGGTGGAAAAGAAGGTCGAGAAAAAGGACGAAAAGAAGGACGCCCGCGCCAAGCCGGATACCAAGCCGGGCGACAAGCCAGATACCGCGGCCAAAGCCGACGCCAAGCCTGCCGATCCCGAGCTGCCGGCCGACGACGCCGACAGCGACTCGCAGGCCACGCCGGAAAAGACCGCGCGCTCGCCCAACGGGCTCTACGAATTCCGCGACGACCGCTGGGTCGAACTCTACGGCAAGAAGATCGAGGAACTGATCAACGTGCTGAAGAGCAAGGGCGTGCCGGTGCTGTGGGTCGGATTGCCCGCGATCCGCGGCCAGAAGGGCACGTCGGACATGCTGTTCCTCGACGCACTCTATCGCGACGGCGCCGGCAAGGCCGGCATCACCTATGTCGACGTCTGGGACGGCTTTGTCGACGAGGCCGGCCGCTTCATGCAGAAGGGTCCGGACTTCGAAGGCCAGCCCCGCAAGCTGCGCTCCGATGACGGTGTGTTCTTCACCAAGGCCGGCGCGCGCAAGCTCGCGCACTATGTCGAGCGCGAGGTGACCCGCCTGCTTGCGGTGCGCTCCGGCCCGATCGCGCTGCCGAGCGAGCCGGCGGCGCCCGAGACCAGCACCGAGCCCGGCAAGCCGCCGCCGCGGCCGCTGGCGGGCCCCGTGCTGCCGCTGGTCGCCTCGACGGTCGGCACCGATCAATTGCTCGGCGGCCCCGGCT
>NZ_DDOP01000005.1:0-8125 GCF_002341725.1 Bradyrhizobium sp. UBA2491 | reverse complement strand
CTTGACCACCGTCTTGTTGCCGGCGCTGCGCAGGCAACAAGACGGTGGTCAAGGAAGCCCGCCTCGTCACCGCGGACCGCACGCCGTAGTTTCATTTCGAGCGTTATGGCGCGGGTCGGCCCGCGCCAGCCCCGTTCAGCCTCGCGTAAGGTCAGACCCGTCACACAAATCCCAATGGTAATTTGCGACGTCCCGTCGCAGACTATCGTCTAATGCACCCGTCCGGATCACCCGGCGGGTGCGAGCCATCGGGGGATTGCCGTGACCAGTACGCCCGCCATCGTTTCTTCTGGCCACCCTCCAAGCAGCCCGCTGCCGTTTGCGATCACCCTCGGTGCCCTCGGTGTCGTCTATGGCGACATCGGCACCAGCCCGCTTTACGCCTTGAAGGAAGCGGCCAAGGCCGCCGCCCATGGCGGCCCGCTCACCCACAGTGCCGTGCTCGGCACGGTCTCGCTGATCCTGTGGGCGCTGATCCTCATCATCTCGGTCAAATACGCCATGCTGATCCTGCGCGCGGACAACCGCGGCGAAGGCGGCATCGTCGCCCTGCTGGCGTTGCTGTCGGCGCGCAATGCGGCGCCCGGCACCTGGCGCTCCCATCTGCTGGTGGTCGGTCTGGTCGGGGCAGCCCTGCTCTACGGCGACGGCGCGATCACGCCGGCAATCTCGGTGCTGTCGGCGATCGAGGGCCTCAAGGTCGACGCGCCCTCGCTGGCGCCGGCGGTGGTGCCGCTCACCGTCATCATCCTGATCGGCCTGTTCATCATGCAGAAGCAGGGCACCGGCTTCATCGGCAAGATCTTCGGCCCGGTGATGCTGTTCTGGTTCGCCGTGCTCGCGGCGCTCGGCATTCACGGCATCGTCAAGGCGCCCGCGGTGCTGGTCGCGCTCAGCCCGTACTACGCGTTCGACTTCCTGGTGCATCAGGATTTCCACGTCAGCTTCGCGATCCTCGGCGCCGCCTTCCTCGCGGTCACCGGCGGTGAGGCGATGTATGCCGACATGGGACATTTCGGCCGCTTCCCGATCCGGCTGGCCTGGTTCGCGATCTGCCTGCCCGCGCTGGTGCTGAATTATTTCGGCCAGGCCGGCGAGCTGATCAACGACCCGAACTCGATCGACAACCCGTTCTTCCAGCTCGCTCCCGACTGGGCGCATTATCCGCTGGTGCTGCTCGCGACCGTCGCGACTGTGATCGCCTCTCAGGCCATCATCTCCGGCGTGTTCTCGCTGACCCAGCAGTCGATCCAACTCGGCTTCCTGCCGCGCATGCATATCCGCCACACCACCAGCGATGCGATCGGCCAGATCTATGTGCCGCTGGTGAACTGGCTGCTCGCGGCGGCGACGCTCGGCGCGGTGCTCGCCTTCGGCACCTCGGACGCCCTCGCCGGCGCCTACGGCATCGCCGTGTCGCTGCTGATGGCCATCACCACTCTGCTTGCGGCGCTGGTGGCGATCCAGTGGGGCTACTCGCCGATCCTGGTGATCGCGGTGAACGGCTTCTTCTTCATCATCGACGCGATCTTCTTCGCGGCCAACACCGAGAAGCTGTTCGAGGGCGGCTGGTTCCCGCTGCTGCTCGCCGCCGCCGTCGCGTTCCTGATGCTGACCTGGCGCAGCGGCGTGAAGCTGGTCGAGAAGGCACGCAGCAAGCTGCGCCAGCCGGAAGAGGACCTGATCGAGACCGCGGTCAACAAGTGCAGCGCCCGCCTGCCCGGCACCGCCGTGTTCCTGGCATCGGCCCCCAATGGGGTGCCGCTGGCGCTGACGCAATTCGTCAAGCACAATCACGTGCTGCATCAACGCGTGCTGCTGGTCACCGTGCAGATCGAGGAGCGACCGAGGATTGCGGACGAAGAGCGCGCCGACGTCATCGAGATCAGCCCCGGGATCACGCGGATCATCCTTCACTATGGCTTCATGCAGTATCCGACGATCTATGAGGGACTGAAACTGGCCTGCCGGCAGAACAAGCTGCCCGGCATCGACCTCTCGGACGTGACCTATTACATCGGCCGCGAAACCATCATCCCGCGCGAGGACGTTCCGGGCATGTGGGTGTGGCGCGAGTCGCTGTTCGCCTTCCTGCAACGTAACGCCGAGCGGTCGGCGGCGTTCTTCGGCGTGCCAACCGGCCAGGTCGTGGAGTTCGGCACGGAGATCGAGATCTAGTCCCAGCCCGGATGCAGCGGAGCGAAATCCGGGGGACTGGCGGAGCCATATCGATTTGTCCCGGATTGCGCTTCGCTGCATCCGGGCTACGTGGTCTCGAGGAATGGCGGACGATCCACCGCTTCAGCTCAAACCGAGGCTGACGATCTCGATCGAGCAGGCGCAAGCCATCGTCAGCAGCATCGCCCCGCACGCAACGGTGAGCGATGTCATCGAACTGCGCGGCGGCGAGATCAGTACGATCCTCGAGATCGTGCTGGCGGACGCGCCCAACTGCATCCTCAAGGCCTACCCGACGCAGCTGCAATGGAAGATGGCGAAGGAGGTCCACGTCCTCGGGCTGTTGCGCGATGTCGCTATTCCCGTCCCCCGCATTCTCCTCGCCGACGATACGCGTTCAACGATCGATCTCAGCTTCGTGCTGATGAGCAAGCTCGACGGCGTCATGCTCGGCCAGCGCGAACCGGCGTTGACCGAGCAGGAGCTGTTTGCGATCCATGCCGAGATGGGCACGGCGCTGCGCAGGATCAACGACGTCACCCTCGATAGCTTCGGCTATATCGGCCCGAACGGCGTCTGGACGCCGCACCCGAGCAACCGGGCCTACATGTCCGCCCAGTTCGAGCGCAAGCTGACGGAGTTTTGCACGCGCGGCGGGGACGCGGCGCTGGCCGCGAGGCTACAGGCCAGCATTGCCGCACGCAGCCATTTGCTCGACGCAGCCCAGATGCCGCGCCTGTGCCATTACGATCTCCATGCCGGAAATGTGCTGGTGAACGCCGAGGGAAGCCCGCAGCTTGCCGGCATCGTCGATTTCGAGAATTGCACGGCCGGCGATCCGCTGATGGATATGGCCAAGGCGCTGTACTACTTCACGCCAAAGGACGCGCCGAAGCGCGACGGCCTGCTCGCCGGCCACGGCACGCGCGACCGGCCGGATTGGGAGGCCACGATCGCGCTCTACCGGCTCGCCTGCACGCTGGAGCTCTGGTGCTGGTTCGCGCAGATCGGCAAGGTCGACGCGCTCCCCAAGCTCACGGCAGAACTGGAGAGCACCGCATAGGCCTTCTTGTAGCCCGGATTTCGCTACACTCCATCCGGGCTACGGAGCATCTCCGAAACGGCGGCGCTAGCCGCCGTTGCCGTTCTCGCCGTTTTCCTCTTCCGGAATGTGCTCGACCGAGACCACGTGCTCGTCCTCGGCGGTGTCGAACACGATCACGCCCTGGGTCGAGCGGCCGGCGACGCGGATGTCGGCCACCGGGCAGCGGATCAGCTGGCCCTTGTCGGTGACCAGCATGATCTGGTCGGCGTCCTCGACCGGGAACGAGGCCACCAGATTGCCGTTGCGGTTGTTGACGCTCATCGCGACGATGCCTTTGCCGCCGCGGCCGGTGGTGCGGTACTCGTAGGACGAGGTCCGCTTGCCGTAGCCGTTGACGGACACCGTCAGCACCACCTGCTCGGCCGCCGACAGCTCGGCGTAGCGCTCCTGCGAGAGCTGGATCGAATCGTTCGCCGTCTCCTCGCCCTCGGCCTCGACCGGCTCCTCGGTCGTGGCCTCGCCGGCCACCGCGCGGCGCATCTTCAAGTACGCCGAGCGCTCGTCGGAGGTGGTCTCGACATGGCGCAGGATGGCCAGCGAGATCAGCCTGTCGGCCTCGGCCAGCGCGATGCCGCGCACGCCCATCGAGGTACGGCCGGTGAACACACGCACGTCGGGGACCGGGAAGCGGATGCACTGCCCGCCGGCGGCGGTCAGCAGCACGTCGTCGCGCTCGGTGCAGATCTGCACGTCGACGATCGCCTCACCCTCCCCGAGCTTCATCGCGATGATGCCGGAGCGGCGGACGTCGACGAAGTCGGACAGCTTGTTGCGGCGAACCGTGCCGCTCGTGGTCGCGAACATCACGTCGAGATTGCCCCAGGAGGATTCATCCTCCGGCAGCGGCATGATCGTGGTGATGCGCTCGCCCTGCTCCAGCGGCAGGATGTTGATCAGCGCCTTGCCGCGCGCGTTGGGCGCCGCCATCGGCAGCCGCCAGACCTTCTCCTTGTAGACCTGGCCGCGCGACGAGAAGAACAGCACCGGCGTGTGGGTGGAGGCTACGAACAGGCGCGAGACGAAATCCTCGTCGCGGGTCTGCATGCCGGCGCGGCCCTTGCCGCCACGGCGCTGCGCCCGGTAGGTCGAGAGCGGCACGCGCTTGACGTAGCCCGCATGCGACACGGTGACGACCATGTCCTCGCGCTGGATCAGGTCCTCGTCCTCGACCTCGCCTTCCTGCTCGATGATCTGGGTCTTGCGCGGGGTGGCGAACTGCTGCTTCACCTCGGCCAGTTCGGTCTTGACGATCTCCTGCACCCGCGCACGCGAGCGCAGGATGTCGAGATAGTCGGCGATCTCGGCCGCGAGCTTGTCGAGCTCGTCGGAAATCTCGTCCCGCCCCAGCGCAGTCAGGCGTTGCAGCCGCAGATCGAGGATGGCCCTCGCCTGCTCCATCGACAGCCGCAGCGTACCGTCTTCGTTGATGCGATGCCGGGGATCGTCGATCAGCGTGATCATCGCTTCGACGTCGCGCGCGGGCCAGTCGCGCGACATCAGGGCGTCGCGTGCGGTGGTCGGATCGGGCGAGGTCCGGATCACGCGGATCATCTCGTCGATATTGGCAACCGCGATCGCAAGGCCGACCAGGATGTGGGCGCGGTCGCGCGCCTTGCCGAGCAGGAACTTGGTCCGCCGCGTCACCACCTGTTCGCGGAACGCGACGAAGATGGTGAGCAGGTCCTTCAGGGTCATGGTCTGCGGACGACCGGAATCCAGCGCCAGCATGTTGGCGGGGAAGTTCGTCTGCAGCGGCGTGAACTTGTAGAGCTGGTTCAGCACCACGTCCGGCACGGCGTCGCGCTTCAATTCGATGACGACGCGGTAGCCCTCGCGGTCGGACTCGTCGCGCAACTCGCCGATGCCCTCGATCTTCTTCTCGCGTGCCAGATCGCCGATGCGCTCGACCATCGAGGCCTTGTTCACCTGATACGGGATCTCGGTGATGATGATCGCTTCGCGATCCTTGCGGATGGTATCGATGGTCACCTTGCCGCGCATCACGATCGAGCCGCGGCCGAGGTGATAGGCGGAGCGGATGCCCTGGCGCCCGAGGATGATGCCGCCGGTCGGGAAATCGGGACCCGGAATGATGTCGATCAGTTCGTCGATCGTGAGCCCCGGATTGTCGATCAGCGCCACGCAGGCATCGACCACCTCGCCAAGATTATGCGGCGGGATGTTGGTCGCCATGCCGACGGCGATGCCGCCGGCGCCGTTGACCAGCAGGTTCGGGAACCGGGCCGGCAGGACCGACGGCTCTTTCTCGGAATTGTCGTAGTTCGGTTGGAAATCGACAGTATCCATGTCGATGTCGGCGAGAACCGCGAGCGCCGCCTTGGTCAGCCGCGCTTCGGTATATCGGTAGGCCGCCGGCGGATCGCCGTCGATCGAGCCGAAATTGCCCTGGCCGTCGATCAGCGGCACGCGCAGCGAGAAGTCCTGCGCCATGCGGACCATCGCGTCGTAGATCGACTGGTCGCCATGCGGATGGTACTTACCGATCACGTCACCGACGACGCGTGCGGACTTGACGTACTTCTTGTCCGGCGTGTGTCCCTGCTCATGCATCGAGTAGAGAATGCGCCGGTGCACCGGCTTCAGCCCGTCGCGCGCATCGGGCAGCGCACGCGACACGATCACGCTCATCGCGTAATCGAGGTAGGACTTCTTCATCTCGTCGAGAATGGAAACGGGACGAATATCTGAGGGCAGCCGCGGCTCGCCGGGCTTGTCGTCTTCGGGTTCGGACAAAAGGGAAATCCGGTCAGTTGGACTGGGGAATCATATAGCCCATCGGAGGCCTGATAACCACCCTTGGCCGGTCACGGCAAGCCGTTTTTCCCTTCGTTTTTTCATGCACTTACGGGCCTGTCGTTGGGTTTGATCGCCGCTTGGCCCAAGAACCCAATAGCGGGTGGCGAATTGCGGATGGAACGCGGGTTTCGGCTATTCGCTGCTTGCCATTCGCTGTTCGCCTGGCCGTTCGATCACTGCCCGAACACGACGGCGTGCATGATCCGCCCGGGCACGAAGGTGAACAGGCCGGCAATCACCAGCGCGCCGAAGAAGATGCCGATCATCGTGAACTTGTGGCTGCGGACATTGTGGCGCCGCGCCGCCATCACGCCGAGCACCAGCATCACCAGCGAGAAGATCGACAGCAGATGGATCGGGCTCCACGGACCGACCAGCCGGAGCTGATGGATCCAGAACGAGCTCGCGGCGACGATGACCATCAGGATCACCCAGATCCAGCCCAGCGTCCGATGCGGCAACGTGCCCTTGGGCGCGGCCAGTTGGATGGCGCCGAGCACGAAGGCGGCCATCGCGGCAAAGGCATGGAGCGGGATCGCAGGCGCGGCGTCGAGCAACGGCGCAAGGCTCATGATGGCGGCCCTCGAATTGGCGGCCGAACATCATTTCGCCGCGCCCAATGTAAATATCATTCACATCGAGCACTGTCAAAATTTGGGGAACCCGCCCGCTCAAACCTCCGAGAGCACGTAATTTCAGTGGACTACGAGGTTATCCTCATTGTCCACACTAACCTCTTGCCCTCGCGCGTCATTACGCCGCCTCGGAACGTGAGCTTCCCGGAACGGCTGGTCGAACGCGGGAACCATCGCTCAGAACGGGATGTCGTCGTCCATGTCGCTGTTGCGGCTGCCGCCGCCGGCGGCGACGGCGCGGCGCGGCGCCGAGCTGACCGGACCGGACGAGCCGAAATCGCTGCCGCCATCATCGGAGAAGCTGCCGCCTCCGCCGCTACGGCCGTCGAGCATGGTGAGGTTCGAGTTGAAGCCTTGCAGCACGACCTCGGTCGAGTACTTCTCGACGCCACTCTGGTCGGTCCATTTGCGGGTCTGCAACTGGCCCTCGATGTACACCTTGGCACCCTTCTTCAGGTATTGCTCGGCGACCTTGCAGAGACCCTCGTTGAAGATCACGACGCGATGCCACTCGGTCTTTTCCTTGCGCTCGCCGGTGCCCTTGTCGCGCCAGGTCTCCGAGGTGGCGATGGAAAGGTTGGCGATCGGACGGCCGTCCTGCGTCCGCCGGATTTCCGGATCCTTGCCGAGGTTTCCGACCAGGATCACCTTGTTCACGCTTCCCGCCATCGCATCGTCTCCACCTAAACCGGGCCGCCGGACATCGGCCGCCACTCTCAACCTTCGCCACTTACCTGCAGGCGTCGTCGAAGACCCTATACGCCGGCGCCGGCCCGGTGCCTTTGCCGTCGCGCGGGTTATCCACGATTATCGGGATATAGCATCTCGGCCGAAATTGTTCCAGTTTTGTTCGCCACAACCAACCGTAGCAATGGCTGGCGCCGACCGCGCTGCCGCCGGCTTCGCCTCAGATCGCCGGCCGGCCGTTGCGACTTGGAAAAATTCAAAATAAATCAGCACCTTGCCTGACCACCACTTCATCCGCGAGTGTTGCTTTTGGGAGACGGCGTTCGCGGTTGAATCAGCGTATAAGTTCCAGCCATGGCGCGGGCGCTCGCGTCTGGGATCGTGCTTCGGGACAAGTTGGAAGCCGATCGGGGAGCTGGGGGATTGATTATGAAGAAGTTTTTGCTCGGTACGGTCGCGTTGATCGCGTTCGCTGCGCCGGCCGCGGCGGCCGATCTGGCTGCCCGTCCCTACACCAAGGCGCCGCCGATGATCGCCGCCGTGTACGACTGGAGCGGCTTCTACATCGGCGCCAACGGCGGCTGGGGCTCGAGCCACAATTGCTGGAACCAGACCCCGGGCGGAATTTCCATCGGCAGCGATGGTTGTCATGACGCGACGGGCGGCGTCGCCGGTGGCCAGATCGGCTATCGCTGGCAGTCCG
>NZ_DDOP01000001.1:0-133636 GCF_002341725.1 Bradyrhizobium sp. UBA2491 | reverse complement strand
ACCGCCGCCAAGGCGGTCGAGGCCATTCTCTCGGTGATGCCGCTCGATACTTTCGTCGACGATGCCGCGATCCGCATGGAGATTGTGGGGCAGCCGCAGGAGGTGCCTCCCGTGCAGAACGAGGTGCAGGCCGCGATCGATCGCGCCGAGGGACGCTCCTGGCCGCTGGTCGGCGTCGAGCGCCATGCCTTCTACGAGAAGGCCAAGGCGGCCTATTGCGTGATCGCGACGGGCGAGCGGCGCTTCTACGGTTGCTTCCTGTTCAGCAAGGGCGTCATCGCGCCGGACGAGGAGTGATGAGATGGGCAAGCATGGCGTCGCTGTCCTCGGGGTATTCGTCGTCGACCTGGCGTTCCGTGCCGGCAACATGCCGGCGATCGGTGAGACCATCGCCGGATCGGGATTCGCCATGGGGCCTGGCGGCAAGGGATCCAACCAGGCCGTCGCGGCGGCGCGGGCCGGCGCCAGCGTGAGCTTCATCTCCCGGATCGGCAGCGATGCCTTCGGCGAGCTTGCGATCAAGACCTGGGAGGCCGAGGGAATCCGGCCGCGCGTGGCGAGAACGGCGGAGGCGCCGACCGGCGCGGCGTTCATCTATGTTCACGAGACGCGCGGCGACAACGCGATCATCGTGGTGCCGGGCGCGGCGGGCGGCATCAGCCCGGCCGACGTCGATGCGGTGGCGGATGCCATCCGCGACTCCAGGGTATTCGTGACTCAGCTCGAGCAGCCGGTCGATGCCGCATTGAGGGGGCTCGAGATCGCGCGCGCGGCTGGCAGCATCACGGTGTTCAATCCCGCGCCGGCGCTCAAGTTCGATAGCAGCCTGTTTGCGCTCTGCGACTATGTCGTCCCCAACGAGACCGAAGCCGAGGCGTTGACCGGCATCGCCGTCAGCGATCTCGCCGGCGCGCGCCGGGCCGGCGATGCCTTGTTGGCCAAGGGGGCCGGCACCGCGCTGATCACGCTCGGCGAGCGCGGTGCGCTGTTTCATGCGCGGGATCGTTCGCTGCACGTGCCGCCGTTTGCCGCCGGCAAGGTGGTCGAGACCACCGGTGCGGGCGATGCGTTCGTCGGCGGCTTTGCGGCAGCGCTCGCGGACGGCGCCGATCCGCTTCAGGCCGCGCGCTTCGGTTCGGCCACCGCCGGAATCTCGGTGACCCGGCCGGGCACCGCACCCGCGATGCCGCAGCGCGCGGAGATCGACGCGCTGCTGAAGGGATGATCGCGCGATGATGCGGAATGATCCGATCAAGCATGTCTTCATCTGGCCGGCGGTGCTCGTCGTGCTGGCGATCTCGATCTTTCCGTTGATCTATTCGCTGACCACGAGCTTCCTGAGCTATCGGCTGATTCCGCCGATCCCGCCGCGAGTGGTCTGGCTCGGCAATTATACGACGCTGTTGCAGGAACCGCGGTTCTGGAACGCGATCTTCACCACGACGCTGATCGCCTTCGTCGCGGTAGGGCTGCAATACGCGATCGGCTTCGGCGTCGCGCTGGCGCTGAATGCACGCGTGCCCGGCGAGCGGCTGTTCCGCGTCGCCCTGCTGCTGCCGATGCTGCTGGCGCCTGTCGCGGTCGCGCTGGTGGCGCGCATGATCTTCAACCCGACGATGGGGCCGCTGAATCAACTGCTGTCGAAATTCGGCCTGGCCAATTTGCCGTTTCTCACCAATGGACATTGGGCACTCGCCTGCATCATCGCGGTCGAGGTCTGGCAGTGGACCCCGTTCGTCATCCTGATGATGCTGGCCGGCCTGCAAACGCTTCCCGAAGACGTCTATGAGGCCGCCGAGCTCGAGAATGCCAGCGCCTGGCAGCAGTTCTGGGGCATCACCTTTCCGATGCTGTTGCCGATCTCGGCCGCGGTCGTCTTCATCCGCTTGATCGAGAGCTACAAGATCATGGACACGGTGTTCGTGATGACGGGCGGCGGACCGGGCGTGGACACCGAGACGCTGACGCTGTTTGCCTATCAGGAGGGCTTCAAGAAGTTCAATCTCGGCTACACGTCGGCGCTGAGTTTCCTGTTCCTGATCGCGATCACGATCATTGGCGTGACTTATCTGGCGCTGCTGCGGCCGCATCTGGAGAAACGCCGATGAGCGGGCAGGGCCTAACCGGACTGTCGCCATGGAGCCGCCGCCTGGTCGCGCTCGGCGTGCTCGCCTGGTGCCTGATCACGGTGTTTCCGCTCTA
Source organism: Bradyrhizobium sp. UBA2491 (assembly GCF_002341725.1). Classification (NCBI taxonomy): domain Bacteria; kingdom Pseudomonadati; phylum Pseudomonadota; class Alphaproteobacteria; order Hyphomicrobiales; family Nitrobacteraceae; genus Bradyrhizobium; species Bradyrhizobium sp. UBA2491. The sequence goes on along the minus strand of NZ_DDOP01000001.1, from coordinate 131,434 downwards.
TTGGGTGGTGGTGACTGCGTTCAAGACGCCGCCGGGCGTCGTCGGCGGGCCGACTTACATTCCGTTCGTCGACTTCACGCCGACCTTGCAGCCCTTCATCGATCTCTATCAGGGGATCCGCGGCGAGTTCTTCCGGACCTTCCTGAACTCGACCATCGTGGGCCTGTCGGCGGCGGCGATCGCCACCGCGATCGGCGCGATGGCGGCCTATGCGCTGGTGCGGTTTGAATTCAAGGTTCGGCTTGGCTCTGGGCTGGCGTTCTTCCTGCTCGCGCTCGGCGGTTACCTCGTGTTCAACAACCAGTTCGGCTTCACCCGGCCGCAGGCGCTGCTGCTCGCGTTTCCGATCGCGCTCTGCATTGCCGTCGCAATCAACCGGCTGCCATTGCCCGGGCCGAGCCTCGGCAACGAGGACATCCTGTTCTGGTTTGTCAGCCAGCGCATGTTCCCGCCGATCGTCACGGCGTTCGCGCTGTATCTGCTTTACAGCGAGATCGGCCGGCTCGGTTTCCAACTGATCGACAGCTATGTCGGCCTCACGCTGTGCTACGTCGCCTTCTCGTTGCCAATCGTGGTCTGGCTGATGCGCGACTTCTTCGAAGCGATCCCGATCGAGGTCGAGGAGGCCGCGATGGTCGACAATGTGCCGAGCTGGCGCATCTTCGTCGGCATCGTGGTGCCGATGTCGATGAACGGGCTGCTGGCGACGTTCATGATCACGCTGGCCTTCGTCTGGAACGAGTTTCTGTTCGCGCTGTTCCTGACCAATTCCAGATGGCAGACGCTGCCGATCCTGGTGGCGGGACAGAATAGCCAGCGTGGCGACGAATGGTGGGCGATCTCGGCGGCGGCACTCGTCGCCATCGTTCCGATGATGATCATGGCGGGCCTGCTCAGCCGGATGATGCGGTCGGGCCTGCTGCTCGGGGCCATCAAATAGCAAAAACTCTATAGGGAGGACTAGACGATGTTGCGACGGACGTTCTTGATGTTGACCACCTCGCTTGCGATGGCCTGCGCCGCGAGCCAGGCGCACGCTGCCTGTAGCCCGGATTACACCGGCGTCACCCTGACGGTGGCGTCGCAGACCGGTCCGTATATTGCCTCGGCGCTCAAGCTCGGCGCCGACGAATGGGCCAAGAAGACCTGCGGCAAGGTCAATGTCGTTGAGTTTCCCTGGTCCGAGCTCTACCCGAAGATTGCGACGTCGCTGACGGCGTCGGATGCGACGTTCGACCTCGTCAGCTTCGCGCCGGCCTGGCTACCCGACTTCGTGCCCTATCTCAGCGAGATGCCGAAGGAGATGCAGTCCGGCAAGGATTGGGACGACATCGAGCCGGCCTATCGCGAGCGCCTGATGGTGTGGGAAGGCAAGATCTACTCGCAGTCGATGGACGGCGACGTGCATACCTATACCTACCGCACCGACCTGTTCAGCGATCCCAAGGAAAAGGACGCCTTCAAGGCCAAGTACGGCTACGACCTCGCGCCGCCGAAGACCTGGAAGCAGTATCTCGACATCGCGGAGTTTTTCCAGCGGCCCGACAAGGGGCTGTGGGGAACGGCGGAAGCGTTCCGCCGCGGCGGGCAGCAATTCTGGTTCTTCTTCAGCCATGCGGCGGCCTACACCAACAACCCGAACTATCCCGGCGCGATGTTCTTCGACCCCGAGACGATGGACGCGCAGATCAACAATCCGGGCTGGGTGAAGGGGCTCGAGGAGTATATCAGGGCATCGAAGCTCGGGCCGCCCAACGCGCTGAACTTCTCGTTCGGCGAGGTGAATGCAGCGGTCGCCGGCGGCCAGGTCGCGGAATCGATCGGCTGGGGCGACACCGGCGTCATCGCGGCCGATCCGAAACAGTCGAAGATCTCGGGCAAGGTCGGCTCGGCGATGCTGCCCGGCTCGGACGAGATCTGGAACGCCAAGACCAAGAAGTGGGACAAATTCCCCAGCGTGCTTCCGGCCCCGTTCATGGCGTTCGGCGGCTGGCAGATCGCCGTGCCGAAGGCCGGCAAGAACCAGCAGGCGGCGTGGGACTTCGTCAAGACGCTGACCAGTCCTGATGTGTCGGGGCAGGCGGCGATCACCGGCGGCAGCGGCGTCAACCCCTATCGCAAATCGCACACCGCCAATCTGCAACTGTGGAGCAAGATCTTCACGCCCGAGGAGGCCAAGGAGTATCTTGGCGCGCAATCGGATTCCATCAATGCCAAGAACGTCGCGCTCGACATGCGTCTGCCCGGCTATTTCTCCTACACCGAGGTGGTGGAGATCGAGCTCGGCAAGGCGCTGGCCGGTCAGACCACGCCGCAGGCGGCGCTCGACGCGATGGCCAAGGAGTGGAATCGGCTGACGGACGAGTTCGGTCGCGCCAAGCAGCTCGCGGCCTATCGCGCAGCGATGGGGCTGCCGCCCAAGAACTAGCTCTCCCGTGAGACGTCCCGGATGATGCACGCATGTCATCCGGGACTTTACTTGCCGTCGATGAAGGGGCGGAAACAGGATTCCATGGCGCACGTCGAGATCGAGAACGTCAGCAAGGCATACGGGCCCTACAAGATCATCGAGGGGCTCGACCTCAACGTGGCCGACGAGGAATTTGTCGTGCTGGTCGGCCCGTCCGGCTGCGGCAAGACCACGACATTGCGCATGATCGCGGGGCTGGAGGCCGTCACCAGCGGAACCATCCGCATCGGCAATGGCGACGTGACGCAGTTGCGCCCCGGCCTGCGCAATTGCGCGATGGTGTTCCAGAACTACGCGCTCTATCCACACATGACCGTCGGCGAGAACATCGGCTACGGCATGAAGGTGCGTGGCGAGACGCGCGCCAGCATCGCCAAGGCCGTGAGCGACGTCGCGCGCGTCCTCGACCTCGAGCAATATCTCGACCGCCGGCCCAAGCAGCTCTCCGGCGGGCAGCGCCAGCGCGTGGCGATCGGCCGTGCCATCGTGCGCAGTCCGGACGTCTTCCTGTTCGACGAGCCATTGTCCAATCTCGACGCCAAGCTTCGCATCGAGATGCGGACCGAGATCAAGGCACTGCACCGCCGCCTTGCCAAGACGATCGTCTACGTCACGCACGACCAGGTCGAGGCCATGACCATGGCCGACCGCGTCGTGGTGATGAACAAGGGCCGGATCGAGCAGGCGGCCGACCCGATCACGATTTACGAGAGACCCCACAACCTCTTCGTCGCGGGCTTCATGGGCGCACCCAGCATGAACTTCATCGATGGCGAGATCGTCGGTCGCGATGGCGCGCTCACCTTCACCGAGCCGTCAGGCACGGTGTTGAGAGTGCCGAAGTCGCGTGAGGCGGCCTATGCGGGCCATATCGGCAAGCCCGTCGTGCTCGGCGTCCGCCCCGATCACGTGTTACGGCAAGACGCCCCTGAGGGCTCGTTCGTGCGTATGATGGTCAAGGATGTCGAGCCGTTGGGACCGCATACGCTCGTAATCGGGACCGTCGGTGCCCATCCGTTCACCGCGCAGATGCAGGTCGGCGTAGCCGCCGAGCCGGATCACTTCATCGACGTGGCTCTCGATCTCCAGCGAACCCATCTGTTCGACAAAGCGTCGGGCAGGGCGATCCCCTGACTCGCGGCGCTCGAGATCGCTGCCCTGCCATGCCGCAAGCATTGCGGACGTCGCACTCATGACCGGGCTCGCGAGCCAGATGTATCCTTGAACCTCACGCGGTGCACCATATCGAGGAATCGTCGCCGCATGAAATGCTCTTGACGACGAAATCGCCATTGTAACGATCGATCCGTGATCAAGGACCGCCTGAAGTGAGCCATCCGGATGGCTTGCGTATCGACGTCCTGCTTCACCGGATCGTCGTAAAACCTCGCGATCTTCGCCTTCGCCATTCCGGGCGTTGTGAGCCATCGGGGGATATGCACATTACAAAGTCGATCAACGTCGTTTAGCAACCGCGTCACGCCCATGCCTGTGGCGGGGCAGGACGTTTGGTAGGCGTCTCCGATCAACACAATGCCGTCCTGGTTCACACTTGCGGCCGTCGTCAGATTCATCGTCCAGTTTTGAACCCCGTCGACCGGATCATACGGCCTGAGATAGGCGGCGAGGCCCGGCATCGAGTCGCCCAGGCTCGTCGACGGGTTTCGCCGCAGCTCGCGGATCCACGGATCGCGTTGGTCGAGATAGGTGAAGAGGTTGGCCCGGAGCGTGTCGCCGATCGGGAAAAGACTGAGGTAGTCGATCCGATTGGTCGCGCCGCTACCGTAGCAAGTGAGCGCATTGAATGTCAGCCCAGGTTCGGCTGGGATGGTGAAGCCGAAGGATATCGAATGGCCTTCCGCCACCATGTGTTGACCGATACCCAGCCTGTGGGCAAGCGCGCCATTCATTCCGGTCGCAAGAAGAACGAGATCCACCGAGAGCGCCTGGCCGCTCGACAGCACGACCTCCTGCTTCTGCGGCCCGGTCTTGAGGGCCGTCACGTCGTCGATGATGAAAGCAACGGAAGATGGCAGTTGCGCGCGCACGACCCGCACGATCTCCTCGTACAGGATTCCGTAATGCTGATTGGGCGTGCGGTCGACGATGCGACCTGCGCGGACGTTGGCGATGTCCTTGAACGGGGTCGAAGCTTCGGCGATTGCTTTGAAGATGCCCAGTTTGCGCATCAGCTCAATCTGTCCACCTGCGAATTTTTCGACACGAAATTGCTTTGGATAGACGGAATGACGATCAATGAGTGTGACCCGATGGCCTGCCCGCGCCAGGACGACCGCCGCCAGCGCGCCGCAAAAGCCGGCACCGACAATCGCGATGTGGGCGCTGTTTGGCGTCGTGGAACTAGACATCGGGGTGAAGGGGCGCCTTGGGGCTGAAATCACCGTTGGATCTGGTCGTCGCTGCGGCTTGCGCAGTTCGGAAGCTGCACGAAGAATCCGCGTGCGGCCCGGTGACTGGCGAGCTACTGGAAATGGCGCGCGGAGATCTACGCGCTGACAGCTTGTGGCGACGCGGCTTTCGGTGGCCGGGATTCGAGCCCCAGGCAGTCGAGGTAACGCTCGCCGATCGTCTCGATCGTGAAGCGCTTGAGATGCTCATCGAGATCCTCCGGCATCGGTTGCTTGGAGCTGCTGATTGTTTCGATGATGGCTTGCGCCATCTGAGCGTCGTCGCCAACGCGAACGAGTGTGCCGTATCGTCCTCCGGCAAGGATCTCGCTGGGGCCATGCGGACAGTCGGTGCTGATCACCGGTGTGCCGGAGGCGAGGGCCTCGACGATCACGTTGCCGAAGCCTTCCGCGATCGACGACAGGACAAACACGTCAGCGCCTCGCATGTAGGCGAGTGGATTGGGAGAGTATCCGAGGAAATGGACGCGGTCGGAAATGCCGAGTGAGTTCGCCAGGTCTTGCAGTTTGTCGCGGTCACCGCCTTCGCCCAGGATGACCAGATGCGCAGGCTTGCGTCGAACGACGAGCGCAAACGCGCGCAGCAGGGAAGCATATCCCTTTTGCCTGTGTAAGCGGCCGACTGCGAGGATGAAGGGCTCTCCAGGGCCGATCGCCGAGGGAAGCGCGGGCTTGGCAGCAAGCTTGGCGTCAAATCCCTTGTGAATGATCGGATTGTAGATCAGGTGGATTGGCTTGTTTCTCAGGCCGGGCAGACGACTGAGCTGTCGCTTCAGGCCACTCGATACCGCTACGAATGCGTCTGCCGCGTGAAAGGTCGACGCGATCGCAGCCAGCATCGACGTGCGATGCAGCTGAATCGGCAGCGAACCTTGCTCGAGGAGCGAATTGTCGAGACGCACGACCAATTGATGGCGACTGGAACTCAGCAGCTTCCCGACACACGAAACGATATTCGCGTTCTCAACCGAACTGAGTACAGTTGGCGGACGCGCGGTCCGCAAGTAGCGCAGATAGGCTGGTACACTGAACATGACCTTTCGGGATTCCAGGCTGATGAGCCGGACGCCTCCCGGGACCTGATCCTTCAGCGAGCCGAAATATTTGCAAACGACGAGATCGACCCGCAATCCGCGGCCGACAAAATAATCCGCGAGGTTGAGCTGCACGCGCTCGGCCCCACCGCTGTAGAGCGTCGGGAGAAACAGCGCGATGTCGGGCGGCCGGGCGTCGGCACTGAGTTCCGATATCGGGATGTAGGATTGACCGGTCATCGGAAGTATTTCGCGATCACGAGAGAACGAACTATCGCGCCCACAAGATACGAGACGACGATCGCAATCGCGGCACCGTACAGCCCGAAAAGCGGGATCAAGACAATGTTGGTGCCGAGCGAGAGGCCAATGACGAACAGTCCGCTGAACAAGGTCAATTGATCCTTGTGACGGCTGTAGAAGACGCTTCCCTGCACCTCGTAGAACATGCGCAGCACAAACGCCAACAGGATCAGCCACAACACGGGAAGCCAATCGGCCAGCTGCGGGCGCTGCAAGTAAGGAATGGCAAAATGGACCAGCAGCCCCGCAACGACGGCAATCGCGACCGAGATAGTCACGGTCTCGACGAGGAGGCCTCGATACACGTTCCAGAACGTTCCGTCGCGGCGCGCATGTGCGCCAATGAGCTTCGGACCGGATAGCTGGATGACGCCGGTGTCGACGAGATTGCTCAGCGCATTACCGATCGACCAGAAGACCACGTAGATGCCGGTGAATTCGAGTCCGATGAACAGGCCGACCAGATAGCGATCGGTATATTGCGCAACCGTGTTGGCAATGTCGTTGACGTACAGAATGCGCGAAGCCTTGAAATCGCGGGATAGCCAATCCTTGTGCTGCGGCGCTGCGCCAGGCCGGAACCAGGACCAGTGTCGGGTGGCTATCGCAAAGCCGATGATCGCGAGAATGCCGCCCCCGATCCAGAATCCGAGCAGGGTGTCGAGATCGCGCAGCGTTGGAAACAGGAAGGCGAGGGCGATGAAGGCGGAGATCCATCCGGCCGTTCGCACGAACATGAGCACATTGGCGAGGCCCGGCTGCAAAAGGTGGTTCAACAGAACGAAAAGGTCGCCATTGACATGCTCAAGGAAAACGATGGCGACCACGATCATCGTCAGCGCAACCTGGTCGAGGTAGATCCCGACGCCCAATGCAATGACGCAGATTATTCCATAGATAGCTGCCTGGATTCGCCAATATCGGCGCAGCGTGGATACGACCTCATCGAGATGTTGGGAAACCGCATTGCGGCTCAAGGTGCGGATCAGTCCCAGGCTGGCAACAACCGGAAACACAACGGCCATACCAGCGATCAGCCCGTACACACCAACTGTCGGCAGGCCGATAAACCGCGCGATGAACAGCGTGAGCGCGAATTTCGCCACGAGCGAAATCCCGCGCAGGCACATGATCGAGAGCGATATCAATGTGCGGCTGCTGACAACCGTGTGGAATCGGATGTTGGTAAGCAAAAATCTCGCCTTCGTAACGGTTCGCGAGCGGAGATATTGGACTGCGGAAGCGGCCACAGCTAGGTCTTATCCGGCAGGCCGCTCCAAGGTGTCTAGTTGGCCGCCGCCGTGGCGGTCCCGGCCCATGGCCGTGGAATGAACCACTCGCTCTGGCACCGGCAGTCGATCGCGTGGCGTCGCCGTCGCCTCTGATTGAAGCCGAGGCCGCTTGACGAGGCTTTCATACAACTCGATCAGGCCCTGGTTCATCCGGTCCGGTGCGAACATTGCGAGGTAGGTCGTCCGCGCCGCCGCGCTCATCGCCGCAAGATCTGAATGCTCAAGGACTTTCAAGGCCTTGCCCAGCCAACCTGTCGTGGCAATGTCGATCAGGATGCCATTGACGCCGTCTTGGATGAAATGCGGAAACGCGCCGTGATTGCTGCAGATCAGGATGCGTCCGGAGCGAAGCGCCTCTATCGCCAGCAGCGGCATCCCCTCCCACCGCGACGGCATTATGATGGCATCATATTCTTCGAACAAGGCGGGTAATGTTTCGCGAGGTACCCAACCTGAAACATGCACCTCCGGTGGAACGACGAGTCGGGAGCTGTTCACGATCTTTGACCCGACCAGGCTCAAGCTTGCGCGCTTCTGCTTGAGCAATTCGTATTCGCGCAGCAGCAAGTCGACGCCCTTTTGCCGATCCAGTCGTCCCACAAACAGCAGACGCCACGGACCGACCCGCTTGGCCGCACCGCGTTGAGCGGTCTGGCCATGAACCAGGTCCTGCATCCCGCTGACGATGAGCCTCGTCTTTGCGAGCGGAAAGCGGGCTCTGCGCAGGACCTCCTCTTCGTGAGGCGAGATCGAGACGATCGCGTCGGCGCGCCGGGTGAGCATGCGTTCGAGCGCCATCCAGAAGCGGGTCGCGAAGGTCTGCTCGGGACGATCGAACGCCCAGCAATGCGCGCAATAGACGACATGAGGCTTCCGACGCATCGCGGCGATCACCAGGCGGCCCATGCCGCCGGCGATGCTGCTGTGCAGATGTACGACGTCCGGATCGTGACGCTGAATGCTTTGTCGGATAGCTGAACCGAGCGCCAGCATGGAACTGAGATTGCGGCCGGTTCGATGGAAGGTCTCGATGGCGCATCCGTTCAAAGATGCGATGTGTTCGCGCTGGGCCGCGGGTACCAGCAAGACAACGTTGTCTGCGCCGAACTGAGCTGTCTGATGGGGAATGATCTCTTCGAGATATGAAGCCAGGCCGCCGATCAAACTCTCAGAGACATGGAGTATCTTCATCACGAACCCGCGCTACCAATCTACATACGCGGATCTGTTTCTTGCGCCCCCGCGAAGTTCCCTTTCCGGAAACCTAGTAATGCATAATTTATACCGCATTTAAACTCTATATTTACCATATTCAATCAGGCACGCCTAAAATGCATAATGGCTATTAAATAGGTATCGGCGCGGCCTCGAGGATCACCGCGAGCTGGCAACCGGGAGATATTGAACGAAGGCTTTCGGTTCGATCGTCAAGACGCCGCTGCCGTCCGGTTGAAGCGCAGATTGTTGCCCGAGGTAATTGATCGCAGGGCCGATTTTCCGCCAGCCTGGCACGGTCACTCGTCTCGGGACTGCACTCCCTTCCGTTGCCCAGTACACGAGCTTGCACCCTTTGGTTGCGTCGTCGCCGCAGAAGCGCAGGATCGTGATGCCCTCGGCCATGGTCGCATCGAACCGCCCGATTGTTTCGTGCAGCGAGAATCCGCCGAGCTCATGGGCCAATGTCCGGAATGCTTGATACGCCGGACGTGGTCTGCCGTCGTAGCTCACCAGGCCGAACCGGTCTTCCATCTCATCGTCATTCGGCCCGACATCGATCAGGCAGTACCAGTTGGTAAGCCGCACCTGTTCCATCAGATTGATCAGGAACATTCGAGGTAGCCAGAGCGCCTGGGTGTCTTCCGAGATTCCGGCCCGGTAGACCGAGTCTCCCCACTCGGTGTCGATGATGGGCTTGCGCTTGATTCCTGCGGGCCAGAGGTCGAGATAGTTGGCGCGCAGAACCGCGTAGTCACGCGAGACGGTCTCAGGCGTTTGCTTGAAGCGATGCGTGTGCAGGCTCACGGCATCGAGGCAGCTCAGCAAGGCGTGGTCATCCAGCAGCGCCTGCATCAGGGGTTTCTTGGTGCGCCAGACGGTCGGCATCTGGGCCATGCCGGGGCCGGTCACGATGGCATCTGGCACGCGTTGCTTGATCGACGTGCACGCTTCACGCGCGAGGGCCACATAGGCTGCCGGGTCCGGCTTGGGGGGCCAGAAGCCGGCCTGGTCGGGTTCGTTCCAGAGTTCCCAGATCGGGTTCAGTTGTCGGTAGCGGTCTGCCGCGGCCGTTGCCCATCGCGCATAAGCCGCGATTTCGGATCTGGTATATGGTGGCATAATACCGTTTTGGCGTTTGCCGTCGACCGCGGCGTCAAACGGTTTGCCGTAAAGCGGGTTCGGCCGGTTTAAAATGAACAGCGGCCGCAGCCCGCGCTTCTTTAATTCCGCGACGAAGTCGTCGTAGAGCGTCCAATCGTAACGACCGGGCTGCTTTTCGATCCACGGCCAGTTGAGATCAATTCGGACGATGCGTGCGCCAAGTTCGGTCAGAAAGTCGAGGCGCTGGCGCCAATCCGGCCGCTTGAGAAAATGATCGGTGAACTGCACGGAAAGCCCGCTCGATACGGTTCTGCCGGGAAAGTCATCGGCGGGATAGGCCGAGCGGCAGAGTGCCAGCAGCGCCAGGGCGAGCGAGGCGACCCGCAAGAGCACTCGACGCGTAAACCCGGAGGAAAACAGGATGTCGATGCAAAACATCTCATTTCACCAGGATCAGCTTTCTTCGGGCGGGAAGCAGAGAAATCTGACATATAGTTTCCCGCGATGTCGAGGGCGGGTGCCGCTATGGAAGGGGGCCGGAAAGTTATGGCACGACGAACCGTGTTTCTGATGCCAGTTTACAATCCGGCACGCGACGTCCTGCTCCGCACCGTGGACTCTCTGCTGGGGCAAACGGAGGCCGCCGACATCGTGATTGTCGATGACGGTTCGTTGCAGCCGGTCAGCGAGGTGCTGGGATCGCGTGAAGGCATCATCGTGCTACGGCTCGCGCGCAACGGCGGGATCACTGCCGCGCTGAACCATGGCCTCGAACACATTGTCAGCCTGGGATACGAATACGTGGCCAGGATGGATTGCGGGGACATCTCCGCTCCAGAGCGCGTGGCCAAGCAGCAAGCTTACATGGACAGCCATCCTGCCACGGATCTGGTCGGGGCGTTTGCAGACATCGTGGACGAGCGGGGTAACCATCTGTTTTTCGAGGGGACGCCCGGTGGCCGCGCCGCGATCGGACGCAAGCTCTACGACAACGCTGCGTTCAAGCATCCGACATTCTTTTTCCGTACCGCTTGCGTAAGGAAGTTTGGTGTCTACTCCGCCGACTATCCCCATGCCGAAGATTATGAATTCATGCGGCGCCTGTTCGAGAAGGGCGAGATCGACTGCCTGCATGACGTGCTGCTGGTCTATGAGAAGAACGCGGATGGCATCAGCAGCAGGAATCGTCGCACTCAATTGCGGTCGCGCTTGCGCGTGCAGCTAGGCTATTTTCAGCCTGCCAAGCCTGCTGCCTATGCGGGCGTCGTTCGGTCACTTGTCACGCTGCTCGTGCCGGCCCGGATATGGACCCGACTATCGCGGCTGTATTGGGATCGGCAGGACAAGCGCGTGGCCGTCAACTCGCTGCCAATGTGATGACGGCCTTGGCCGATTCAGCCACCGATCCGCGGAAGGGCTCGCCGGGCGTTCTCCTTGCCGGCCTCATGTGGCTCGCGGTCGCGCTGTTGCCGATCACGGGCCTGGCAGGAATTGGCGCGTTCGGAGAGCTGAAGGGATCCGCTTCCGTCTACGTCTTTGTGCTCCTGATCGTGACCTCGCTCGCGACAGCATCGAGCAGAATCCTGATACCGCGACCATTGTTCGTGTTCCTGAATTGCCTGCTCGTCTGGCTCGCCGTGACGACTGCGGTCAATTTCCCGGAAATTGCGACGTCCATGTTTCACGGGCGGAGCGGATTGAACAAGCTCGCCACGTCGTCGGCCGTCGTCATCTTCGGGATGGCGATCACCATCAGCTGCCTTGGCCTGCTGCGGCGGGTGAGCGATGTCGAGAACCTGTTCGTGCACCCGCTTGTGGTTGCGGTGGTCGCATGTGCGATCTTCGCGCTGCCGGAAGTCTGGTCGTGGTTTTCTCCCGCAGGCGAACTGATCTATCGGTTCTCGACCGGCCTTTTCCATACGGCAGACGATGAGCAAGGACGCGTGGCTGGCCGCCTGATCAGCCTGGCCTTCGAGGCGCCGGATCTATCCTACTTCTGCGGCTTCGCCTGCCCGTGGATGCTGTTTGCCTACCGTCTGCACACGATCGATCAACCGTCATTGGCAAGGCGCCTTGCGGCCGGCATACCCTTGGCTTTCGGCATCATCGCTCTGCTGTTGAGCAATTCGCGCACCGGCCTGTTGATGCTGGGCGGACTGATCTTCGCTGAATTGATATACTGGATCGGGCTGCGCGCCCTTCATCTCGGCATGGTGGCGTTGCTGGCCATCGTCCCTGCGGTCGCCGCGACCGGTCTCGTGCCGGTGCTCGCCCTCGGCAATGTCGCCAAGGCTGTCAACGACGGTGACGTCTCGACGATTTCGCGTCTGGCCCTGTTCAGCGCGCAACTATCGATCTCCAAGGCCAATCCGGTATTCGGTGTTGGATTCGGGCAATTCGGCTTCCATGCCGGGTCCGTTTTGCCGTCATGGGCCTGGGACAGCTATGAAGTCGTCAGATGGTTTGAAACGGTTGGCGATCTCCCGCCGACCTTCAACGTGCCGGGACGGCTTGCGGCCGAACTCGGGCTGCCCGGCTTGATGATCTGGTTTGGCTTCTGGCTGTGGGCGATCGTCCGGATCACACGGTCGGCGGGGCAATTGCCGCGGAGGTCGACGGTCAACTATCTGAATGCCGCCTTGTTCGGCAGCATCATCAGCCTGCTGGCCGGCGGCACGAGCAACGACGCGTTCCGCCGTCCCGAGACCTGGATTCTCATTGCCATCGTTTCACTTCATGCGGGACGGACAGAGAAAGTACCTTGATCGGTCAGATCCGTCGGCCAGCAGCGGTCGTATTCGACGACACGCGGGAGTACCGTCGCAGCATCACCAGCGCTGCGCCACACGCCAGCCCAGCCAGGAGCGCGGCGATCATCAGACTGGTGCGCGGCGTCGTCGGCTTGTCCGGCGCGAGAGCCGGCGCGATGATGCGGGTGTTGGCGGTGTCGACGTTCTCCTGCTCGGCAAGCTCCTTGGCCCGCACCAGGAAAGCCTCGTAGATCGCCCGATTGGCCTCGACCACGCGGTCCAGCTCGCGCATGCGCACCATGGCTTCGGCTGCCGTGGACGCTTTCGCCTTGAGCGCGTCGAGATTGGTGGAAAGCACCTTTTCGTTTTCGACCGCGCGCTCGTAGTCGTTACGCGCAGCGGCGGAAATGCGGCTCAGCTCCTCGGCGATCAATTTCTTGTGCTGTTGCAGGCGTTGCCGGATGACGGCGACTTCCGGATTGCGATCCCCGAGCAGGGCGGTTGCGGATCCTTCCTGACGCACAATCTCGGCGTACTGCGCACGCAGCTGAGCGATCACCGGCGATTGAACGGCTTCAGAGATGGTGCCGACATCGCCGCCAGCCTTGATCGCGTTCTGTATCTGGTCGAGCCGGGCCCGCTGTGCGACGGTAACGGCGCGGGCCTGCGTCAACTGGGTGGACAATTCTTCCAGCTGCTGTCCGCCCAGAAACCCGCGGTTGGTGCCGATCAGGTTGTTTTCCCTTTTGAAGCGTTCGGCGTTGTTCTCTGCCTCCTGCACCCGGCTAGCCAGCTCGTGGAGCCGCGACGTCATCGAGGCGCTGACCCGTTTCGCAGCCTCGGCCCGTGCACGAATGTCTTCTTCGATGTACGCATTGGCGACGCCGTCCGTGATACGAGGCGCCTTGTTCGGGTCGCGGCTCACCGCGCTGATCGCAACGACGTAGCTGCGACTGGCGCGATCAACCCGAACGATCCGCTGGAGCGAACGCAGCGCCCTGATGTCCGCCGGCTCACTCTTGGTATTGGGCCTGAACAGTCCAGTCAGCGAAGCGAACAGCCCGCGACCGCCGACAAACTCCGGGTCATGTTCAAGGTCGAGCCGCTCCACGACCGCGCGCAGGACTGTCTCCGACCTGATGACCCGCATCTGGCTCTCCAGCAGGGCGATCGACGAGTCGTTGTTCTCGGAGCGGGATACGAGCTCATTCTGGACCGCCTTCAACCCTCGTGGATCGAAAAGGATCTCCGTGGTCGCTTCGTACTTCGCGGGAACGGCCACAAGGTAGAAGGCTGCGAGAAGGACCGCGGCGATCCCGCAAAGCAAGATGGTGGCGGCACCGTCAAGAAGCGTTCTTCCTGCGGACGCCAGGCTGATCATCGCGTCGTCAGATGACCGCGGATCGATCGGGGTAACCATCTTAGACCTTTCGCAGACGGCCGGTGGAGGAGGCCACCACCGCCTGCATACCAACTGAGACCCATTCTGGAACAGGACAATGTTCCAAACTGAAACGGCTCCGACCAAAGGGCCGGCGTGTCCGAAGGGGTCAGCAAGCCCCGTGCCGATCGGGAAAGCCTCGATGGATCATGGGTCTCCATGCCGGTCGGCTGCGGCGTGGCGGGTCTTTCTATTCGGCGGTTGAAGTCTTAGGTTGCGCGGGGTCCGTGACGTCGACGACCCTGCCGGGTGCATCAGCCCAGACAAGGTCCTTGATTTTGACTGCCGAGCTCGCTCGGTCGCTCATGGATCGGCTCGGTCGGCTTTCGTGGGGAATGGCCGCCGGCAGTCGGTTAGGGAATCCGTCTTGAAGTGGGTATTTAGCGACCTTCCAACCATGGGCTGGCCGCAATGAGCTCGGCATGCATCGATGCGACACCGTCGCTTGATCAGGGCTCCCGCGTTGCTTTGATTCTTCCCAGGCATCGGTTGCGCGAATGGCATCGCGAGCTGCTTGGGCATATCGGCAAGGTCCGCGAGGTCAGCGTATTTCTCGATGATCGCGCGCCGCCATATCCGTTGGCGTATCGAATGTGGTTGAGGCTCGAGCAGCTGATTTTCAAAAGCTGCGGCGTCGCCAGACCGATCGCTCCTGAAAAGGAATGGCGTCCGGTCTCGGCACTCGGCGATACGTCGGGCCGGGCGGTCATCAACCTGTCGGAATGCCCTGGTCCCCATTCGAATGCTCTGGAGATCCGATACGACGGCGCTTTGGACAGCCGCGCACTGCTGGATCGGTTGCTGTCACTGACGTCGCCGTATCTGAGCGTGCAGCGCGCGGGCGACGAAACTCCTCTCGTCACATCCAGACTGGCTATCGAGGACAAATTCAGCCTCTTACGGGGGCTCCGGACCGCTTTTGCGCGATGCATTTCGCTTGTTCTGCGGGGGATGGAGCTGGCGGAGGAGGGGGACGCCGGCACCGCAACGGAGGCAACGGCGTCGCCGAATGGTTCTCTACCGGCATTCGCGTCGCGGATGTTCGCCCATAAGGTATCGAACGCCTTGATGAAGCCGTTCTGGCACCAGGACCATTGGCACGTCGCGCTTCGGCGTGGTGCCCGCACGTTCAAGGTCATTGAAGACGATGGCGGGCGCTTCTACGCGGACCCATTCCTACAGACCTGGCAAGGGCGGACGTTTCTGTTCGTTGAAGAATATCCCTATGCCACCCGACGCGGACTAATTTCGGCCGCCGAGATCGTGGGCGATGAGCTCCTGGCTCCGCCGATGCCTGTATTAATTCGTCCCTATCATCTGTCATATCCGTTCGTGTTCGAGCACGACGGGGACGTCTACATGCTGCCGGAGACAGGCGAGAATCATTCCCTGGAATTATACCGGGCCGCTGAATTTCCCTGGAAGTGGGAGCTGAAAAAGGTCCTGATCGAGGGAGCCGTGTTCTCGGACGCCACGCCGCTGTTTCACGACGGCCTCTGGTGGATTTTCGTGACAGCGGACTCGATCGGTACATCGACACAGGACCAGCTGTCGATCTTCTACAGTGACTCGCTCGGAGGGGCGTGGACCGCTCATCCGGCGAATCCTGTGAAATCCGACAGCCGTTGGTCGCGGCCGGCCGGCCGGCTGGTACAGCAGAATGGTCGTCTATTCCGCCCGGCGCAGGATTGCGACGGCAGCTACGGCGCCGGCATCGTGTGGTTCGAGATCACCGAGTTGAGTCCGAAGCGGTTCACCGAGCGGCTAATCGTTACATGGGACGCGCGCGTGGAGTTGGATGCGACGGGATTGCACAGTTTCGACCAGCTTGGCGAACTTCACGCGATAGACTTCAGCCGTTCGATTGGCCGTGGGTGGTTGCGCAGGCGTGTTCGCACGATTGCGCCACGCAGCGGCGGCAATATAGACGCTTACTTTTCTCCGACCTCCAACCGCTTGCGGCTGGATCGGCAAGATAGCTCACTGTGATGGTCTTGCCGCCCGCGGGCCGATCGCACCGTCAGACTTAATCGGCTGGGAGGTGATCAGCGCGGCGGATCAAGCGCGATCTCCGGGATCGGCGCCAATTCGTCAAGCGGTCGCAGCACCTTTCACCGTGGTTTATGTGCGGGAACGTCGGGTCCGGATTTCCTCGTTCAGGAAGGACTGTAGACGCGGGACGATGAAATCGAGGAACACGCGCACGCGCTGCGGAAGGCGGGCACCGCCAACATACACGGCGTGAATCTCTTCCTCATCACTGATGACGTCCGAGAGCACTTCCACGAGCCGTCCCGCAGCAAGATCGGCACGCGCATGATAGTCGCCGAGGCGCGCGAGCCCGACGCCCGCGACCGCCATCCGCCTGACCGTCTCGCCATTGTTGGCGAGCAAGGAGCCATTGACGGCACGATCGACGATCCGGCCACTCTCCTTGAGCGGCCAGACTGGAGCGGCGCGACGGAAATTGAACCCGAGACAATTGTGCTGCGCGAGATCGTCGGCGGTCCGCGGTGTCCCGTTGCGCTTCAGATAGGCCGGGGATGCTACGATCTTTCGACGCGCGGCACCGACCCGGCGGGCCATCAAGCCGGAGTCGGCAAGCCGTCCAACGCGAAACGCGACGTCGGTGCGATCGAGATAGAGATCGACGATCTCGTCGGAGAGCGAGAGGTCGACGACGATGTTGGGATAGGCCTGCCAGAACGCGGGCAATTGTGGCTCCACCGCGAGAACGCCGAAAGCGACGGAGGCATTCACTCTGACGGTGCCACCTGTGCTCGCGGCCCCCTGGGATAGCTCGCGCTCCACCTCATCCAGTTCGCCGAGCAGTCCCTGGCTACGCTCATGGTAGATTTGTCCTTCGGCTGTGAGCGACAGGCGCCGGGTGGAGCGCTTCAGCAAGCGTACCCCGAGCCGCTCCTCGATGCGCGCGATGAGCTTGCTCACGGTGGAGGGGTTCATGCGCAGGAGCCGTGCAGCGTCCGAGAAATTGCCCGACTCGACCACGCGCAGGAACACCTGCATCTCGCCAACACGGTTATCCACGCACCACCTGTCCCGTCTGTGATTTCGCTTCACAGATACTGTGGAACCGCGACGGATTATCAAGCCCCCAGGCGTGACCTATTTCGCTGCCATGTCGAAGAATTCAGCACTTGATCTGATCCGGAAGCCCAATCGCCTGACGCTCGGCCTTGAATTGCCGCTGGACAATGACTGGTCGCCTGCGGGCGAGGCCCGGCGCGTGGTCGCGGGCCGTCCGCGCGGCGTTCCCGACCTGACGGCGCAGGCCGATCTCATCCGTGCCGCCGACGAACGCGGATTTGCAGCGATTTGGATCCGCGACGTGCCGGTGTTCGACGCAGTCAACATGGGCGACGCCGGTTCGGTCTACGATGTCTTCTCCCATCTTGGCTATCTTGCCGGAGTGACGAGGAACGTCGCGCTCGGTACCGCCGCGGTGGTGCTGCCGATCCGCCATCCGCTGATGACGGCGAAGGCGGCTGCCTCGGTGGACGTGCTCTCGGACGGCCGACTGATCCTCGGCGTCGCCTCGGGAGACCGGCCGGTGGAATATCCGTTGCTCGGTCTCGACTATGAGACGCGCGGCGAAGCCTTTCGTGACGCGGTGACCTATCTGCGAGCGGCGTGGCAGCCGGGCGGCCTGCCGGTGAACGACAAGCGCGTGCCGAGCCTCGACCTGCTGCCGCGCCCGGCGCAGCCGGCCATTCCGATCGTGGTGGCCGGGCAGGCAGGCCAGGATGACCGCTGGCTTGCCGCCAATATGGACGGGCGCTTCGTCTATCCCGGCGCTGTCGAGCGGATCGCGACCCAAGTCCAACACTGGTGTGAAGCGACCTCCGGCCGTGGCGCCTTCATCAGCGCCTTCC
This sequence comes from Bradyrhizobium sp. UBA2491, assembly GCF_002341725.1. Taxonomy (NCBI): domain Bacteria; kingdom Pseudomonadati; phylum Pseudomonadota; class Alphaproteobacteria; order Hyphomicrobiales; family Nitrobacteraceae; genus Bradyrhizobium; species Bradyrhizobium sp. UBA2491. The sequence continues at coordinate 113,503 of NZ_DDOP01000001.1, read as the reverse complement.
ATCTCGACCTGCTGGATGATGCCGATGCGCCGGCCGAGCCGATCCGGTTCGGCGCACGGGTCGGGCGAAACGGCCTGATCGCGCATCTCAATGCCCTCGCTGGCGTCGGCGTCGATCACCTCGCGATCAACCTGCGGCGGTCGGGGCGCCCGCCGGGCGAGATCATCGAAGAACTGGCGTCGGACGTCTTGCCGGCGCTCGCGACCAACCCCGAGACCACCTCCGAGGCGCACGCCGCCTGAACATCAAGGATTGAAACCATGGACATCGTAAGGGCGCATGAGGCGTCGATCCCGGCACTCGGCTTCGGCCTGTTCCGCATGTCGGATGCAGAGATCGAGGCCGTGGTACCGGCGGCGCTGGAGGCGGGCTTCCGTCATTTCGACACCGCGCAGATCTACCAGAATGAAGCGGCGCTCGGTCGCGCGCTCGCCGCGGCCGGCGTACGCCGCGAGGAGCTCTTCCTCACCACCAAGGTTTGGGTCGACAACTACAGCGAAGGCAGGTTCGCCGCGTCGGTCGACGAGAGCCTCGACCGCCTGAAGGTCGACCAGGTCGATCTGCTTCTGCTGCACTGGCCAGCGGACAAGGTATCGATCGCCGACCAGGTGGCGATGCTGAATGCAGTTCAGGCTGCGGGCAGGACGCGTTTCATCGGCGTCAGCAATCAGAACATTGCGCAGATGAAGCAAGCGATCGCGCTCAGCAGGGCGCCGATCGTCACCAATCAAATCGAGGTCCACCCGTATCTCGACCAGGCCGCCGTAGCGGCTGCCGCGAGGGCGGCAGGCGTCGCCATCGCAGCCTATTTCGGGATGGCCGATGGCGCGGTCCCGCGCGATCCGGTTCTTCAGAAGATCGGCGCACAGTACGGCAAGAGTGCCGCACAGGTGGCGCTGCGCTGGCTGATCCAGCAGGGCTACATCGCGCTGTCGAAGACCGCCAGGCCGGAGCGCGTCGCCGAGAACTTCGCGATCTTCGATTTTGCGCTGAGCGACCATGACATGGCCGCGATCGCCAAGCTCGCTCGCCCTGACGGACGCCTGGTGAGCCCGCCCGGCCTTGCGCCGGCCTGGGATTGAGGAGGATCGTGCAATGAACGGGTCTATCTCGCAAACTTCCCCAGTGGCCGACGCGAAGCGGTTCAACTGGCCGCTGCTTGCCCTTGCCATCGGCGCCTTCGGCATCGGCACCACCGAATTCACGCCGATGGGGCTGCTTCCGGTGATCGCGGAGGGGGTGCACGTCTCCATCCCGTCCGCGGGCCTCCTCATCAGCGCCTACGCCATCGGCGTCATGGTCGGTGCGCCCGTCATGACGCTCGCCTTCAGCCGGTTCGGAAAGCGCAGCGCGCTGATGATGCTGATGGCGATCTTCACCGTCGGCAACCTGCTCTCGGCGGTGGCGCCTGGCTACACGACGCTGCTGTTGGCGCGTCTCGTCACCAGCCTCAATCACGGCGCATTCTTCGGCCTCGGCTCCATCGTCGCGGCCAGCGTGGTGCTCAGGGAGAAGCAGGCGAGCGCTGTCGCGACCATGTTCATGGGGCTTACCATCGCCAATATCGGCGGCGTTCCCGCCGCCACATGGATCGGTCAGCAGATCGGCTGGCGCATGGCGTTCGCCGGAACCGCGGTTCTCGGCGTCATCGCGATCGCGTCGCTGTGGCTGGCTTTGCCGAGAGGCGAAGCAGGCAAGCTTCCCGACGTGCGTCGCGAGCTCCGCGTCCTGATGCATCCCACCGTCCTGCTGGCTCTGGCCACGACGGTGATGGGGGCGGGCGCCATGTTCACGCTCTACACCTACGTCGCTCCGGTGCTTGCGGAGCTGACAGGCGCCTCCGGCACGTTCGTGACCCTTGGTCTGGTGCTGATTGGTGTCGGCTTCACGATTGGTAACGGTCTCGGCGGTCGGCTTGCCGACTGGTCCCTCGATGGCGCAACGAAGATCTTCCTGGCCGCGCTCGCCGTCATCATGGTGGCACTGCCGCTGGTGCTGACAAGCCATGTCGGTGCCGCTATCGGCTTGCTGGTCTGGGGGGCAGCGACCTTCGCCATCGTCCCGCCGATCCAGATGCGGGTGATGCAGGCCGCGGCGGAAGCGCCCGGGCTGGCGTCGTCGATCAATGTCGGCGCGTTCAATCTTGGCAATGCGCTGGGTGCGGCGGTAGGCGGCGCCGTCATCAGCCTCGGTCTTGGTTACGCGGCGGTCCCCGTGGCTGGCGGCGTCCTTGCCGCGGCCGGGTTGCTGCTCGCCTTGCTCGGTCAGAAGCGCGTCGCCTTGCAGTCATGTGAAGCCTGAAACTCAAGTCAAGCGCACATCAGCTACACAACGTTCCCCATGAGTGAAATTTAGGAGACAAACGCATGGACCTGCAACTGAATGGCAAGATCGCACTCGTGACCGGCTCGACCGCCGGGATCGGCCTTGCGATCGCCAAACGGCTGGTTGCGGAGGGAGCTACGGTCGTGATCTGCGGCCGCAACCAGCAAAAACTCGACGCTGCAATCGGCGAGACCGGGGCGCGCGGTGTGCTTGCCGATCCGGCGACCGCAGACGGGGCGGCGGCGCTGGTCGCGGCGGTGCCGGACGTTGACATATTGATCAACAATCTCGGCATCTATGAATCGAAGCCCTTCGAAGAGATCTCCGACGAGGACTGGCGGCGCTTCTTCGAGGTCAACGTGCTCTCCGGCGCCCGTCTCGCCCGCAGCTATTTCCCCGGCATGATCGCCCGCGACTGGGGGCGTGTCATTTTCGTCGCCAGCGAAAGTGGTCTGCTCGTGCCGCCCGACATGGTTCATTACGGCATGACCAAGACGGCGCAGCTTGCGATTGCGCGCGGCCTTGCCGCCAACACCAGGGGGACGCGGGTGACAGTCAACTCGGTGCTGCCGGGAACCACCCGTTCCGAAGGTATCGTCGATTTCCTGAGGAGCGTTGCGGACGATCCGAACGCGCCCGAGGCAGAGCTTGAGCGCGGCTTCTTTGCCCGGGAGCGGCCGACCTCGCTGATCCAACGCATGATCGAGCCGGTGGAGGTCGCATCGCTTGTCGCCTATGTCGCAAGCCCGCTGTCCGCCGCCACCAATGGCGCAGCCCTGCGCGTCGACGGCGGCATCACGCCGACGATCGTGTAACGGGGGGGGGCGCAATACAGTAGTATGGCCCGGATCCGGCCCCACGAAAGGGGCCGAGATCGCTCTGTTCAGTATGCGCCCAGAATAACGGAGACTGTCCATGTCCAATCATGCGACTGCCGATCGATGCGGCGACGTGCGTGCGGAGGCCCCGCCGCGCACGCGCTACATCAAGACCAGGACCGGCTTCCTGATGGTGCTGCGCCATCGCGATGACGTGCTGGCGCGGCTCGCCGAGCTCGCTGAGACCGAGCAGCTGGCGTCGGCGAGCTTCGTCGGCATGGGTTTCGTGCATCGCGCGACCTTCGGCTTCTACGATTTCGCCAGGAAGGCGTACGATCCGAAGACCTTCTACGACACCGAACTCGCCAGCATGACCGGCACGATAGCCTGGCAGAACGGCAAGCCCTCGATCCATGCCCATGGCGTTGTCTGCGACGCCAGCTTTGCCGCCGCCGGTGGCCATGTGCTTGAACTCGAGGTTGGCACCGGATCGTTGGAGATCACGGTGACCGTGCATGATCAGCGGCTCGGGCGCGAGATTGATCCGGACATCCAGGCCAACATTCTGGGCCTCTGACCATAGGCAAGGATGGCCGAGCCGGATGCGGCTCGGCCATCGAAAGGTCACCTGATCGCAACCGGGTTGACGTTGACTTGGGTCGTTCCCTTGTAGAGCGGTTGCCCCAGGACGAAGAGGAATTCATACGCGTTGTCGCGGACCAGGGCTCGCGTATCGATCAGCTCCAGATTGTAGATGCCGTTCTTCGCCAGCATGAACTGATTGATCGGAAACTCCTGACCGTCCTTGGCCGGATAGATCTCGGATGCCCAGGTGTCGCCGCCGAAGGCCACGATTTGCTGTTCGGCAAGCCATTTGGCCGCTTCCATGCCGATCCCGGGCTCGACTTCGAGGAACGTCTTGTTGTCCTTGCCGATCAGCTCGAGCCATCCGGTATTGAAGAGCACCACGTCACCCTTGCGCAGCGTGATGCCTTCCTTCTGCAACACCGCCTTGATGTCGGCGACGGTGAACTCGGTGCCGGCCGGAACGATCGGTTGACCGTAATATCCGACCATGTCGAGCACGACACCTCGCGTCACCATGGGCGGCACCTTCTCAAGTCCCAGTTTGGTGACGCCCTCGACGGTGACGAAATCAGCGGCTTTGTTGCCGTTGTAGTAGGTGTAGTCGATGCCGATGTGGCCGATACCATTGAGCTGCGTGCCGACTCCCGTCCATCCGTTGACCAACTCGTCGTTGAACGTGAATTTGTTCGGTCCCTTGGTCGTGCCGCCGGCTTCGCCGGGCTGAACATTGTAGAGATGAAAGCTGCGGTGACGAAACGCCGGGAGGTTCTTGTCGATCGGAACGCCCAACGGGTAGGTCTTTCCGGTCTTGACCAGCCTGATGGCTTCAAGCGTCACGTCTGACGTCAGGAGGTTTGCGGCACCGATCTCGTCGGACGCTCCGTACTTTGAGGGATACCAGTCCGCACTTTTTTCCTGTGCCGCGGCTGATGCGGCCAGCGCGATGCCGGCGATCGATCCCATGATTGTCAGGCGCTTCATCGAAGAGTTCTCCTTCCAGGTCTCAGCGGCCGCACCCAGCGAACGCCTGCCATCGGTGTAACCGCACGGACCGGCGCGCATCAGACCCGCCGTCTTCTCAGCATTTGGGAAGCTGCTTCACAAATGAATCGGATCGAGGCCGGCGTATCGGCCCAGCGCGCAGGAAGGTGGTGGAAGCAGCCGGACCAGCCGCCGTAGGCGACGCCGCCCAATGCGGCGCCGGAGACGACGATCCCGGCCGGGGTACTGCTTTGCATGGGGTTGTTTTCGATATTTGGGTTGGGGCAGGTGGGCAGGCGATCAAAAGCATCGGGTTGCATTGCATCGATGTTGCGGGTAAGCAGCTGAGATGACATGGAAATTTTCCGTTGCGCCGATGATGGACTGGACCGACCGGCATTGCCGCGTGTTCCATCGCCTGATGTCGCGCAGGGCGCGGCTCTATACGGAGATGCTGACCACCGGTGCCGTGATCCATGGCGACCGGGCGCGGCTGCTCGGCTTCGATGCCAGCGAGCATCCGGTGGCGCTGCAACTCGGCGGTTCCAATCCGGGCGATCTCGCGACCGCCGCACAGATCGGCGAGCAGTTCGGTTACGACGAGGTCAACCTCAATGTTGGTTGTCCTTCCGATCGGGTGAAGGATGGCCGCTTCGGCGCCTGCCTGATGGCCGAGCCGGCGCTGGTCGCCGAAGGTGTTGCGGCGATGAAGCGCGCGGTGAGGGTGCCTGTCACGGTGAAGTGTCGGATCGGGATCGACGACCAGGATCCGGAAGTCGCGCTCGACGCGCTGGCCCGTAGCGTGATTGCAGCCGGCGCCGATGCGCTGGTCGTGCACGCGCGCAAGGCCTGGCTCAACGGGCTGTCGCCGAAGGAGAACCGCGACATCCCGCCGCTCGACTATGATCGCGTCTATCGCCTCAAGGCGGCGCTGCCGGATGTGCCCGTCATCATCAATGGCGGCATCACGAGCATTGCCGAGGCCAAGCAGCATCTCGTCCATGTCGATGGCGTGATGCTGGGGCGGGCGGCCTATCAGGAGCCGTGGCGGCTGCTGTCAGTCGATTCCGAGCTGTTCGGTGAAACGCCGCCGCTTGCGACGATGAAGGACGTGTTCGCGGCGATGCTGCCCTATATCGAGCGGCAGCTTGCTGAAGGCACGCGGCTGCATTCGATCACGCGCCATTTCGTCGGCGCCTTCCACGGCGTCCCCGGCGCGCGTGCGTTCCGCAGGCACCTCGCCGAGAACGGCGTGCGGACTGGTGCCGGGATCGACGTGCTGCGCGATGCGATCGCGCTGGTCGACGATCGGGCACACGCGGCGGTGGCGGCCTGACGGCGCGGGCTATTGCTTGCGCTGACGCCGCATGACGTCCTGCGCGACCTTCAGGAAATTGAAGAGGTGCGGCATCCGGTTGTCGCGCCGGTAGTTCAGCGACAGCGCGGTACCCGGATTGTGCCCCTCATAGGCGCGGTAGGCGACGCCGGGGCGTTCCGACTGCGAGACCGATTTCGGCACCAGCGCGATCCCGACGCCGACCGACACCAGGCTGATCGCGGTCTGATAGTCCTGCGCCAGCACCTGGGATTTCGGAATGAAGCCCTCTTCGAGGCAGATGTTGAGAATGTGGTCGGCGAAGCTCGGGCGCGGCTTGCGCGGGTAGAGCACGAAAGTCTCGGCCTTCAGCGCCGCAAGCCGCGGCACCTGCTGCTCGAGCAGGGGCGAGGTATCGGACAGCGCGAGGATCAATGGTTCTTGCAGCAGCGGCTCCGACTTCAGTTCCTCGTCGTCGAGCGAGGGACGCGCAACGGCGATATCGATCTCGCGCTGGATCACCGCGCGTTTCTGCTCGGCATTGTTCATCGCCGAGAGCGCGAGCTCGACATCCGGATAGGCCGAGCGGAACGCCTTGATCACGTTGGGCAGCACGCCATAGGTCGCCGATCCGACAAAGGCGACGCGCAGATGGCCCGAAAAGCCTTCTCCGATCCGCTTGATCTCGCGATGGGTCCGGTCGAGCCGCTCCAGCACGTCGCGCGCACGCTCCAGCAGCACGTTGCCGGCCTGGGTCAGCCGGATCTGGCTGCGGCTGCGGTCGATCAGCATGACGCCGAGATCGCTCTCCAGCTGCGCGATCTGCCGGCTGAGCGGCGGCTGGGCGATCGCGAGCCGCGATGCGGCACGGCCGAAGTGCAATTCCTCGGCGACTGCGACGAAATAGACCAGTCGCCTGAGATCCATGACGTCGTCGCGATCGGTCACGGGCTAACCGGACGTTGGTTCGCGCGCTTCCGAAGAAGCCGCCGGGAAGGCTGGCCGGGATTGGTGCCGCGTGCTCATCAGCGCAGGATCGAGACGATGGTTTCGGCGCGAAGACTGGGCGTGGGGTTGTGGTTTGTCAATTGTCCGCCGGCATGATGCCATTTGCCTAATCCTTCCGGGCGAAGGCGCGGATCTTGTCCTCGTCGACCTGGACGCCGAGACCGGGACCGTCAGGAACGCAGATCTCGAACTCGTCGAATTTGATCGGGTTGACGACGAGGTCCTCCACGAGGATGCGCGGCCCGAAATGCTCGGTGCCCCATTCGAGCTTGGGCAGGGTGGCGAATGCGGCGAGATGCGCGGCCGCGCCGATGCTGCTCTCCAGCAGGCAACCGCCATAAAGCTCGAGGCCGTGAGCGTTCGCGACCGCGGCGGCGCGCTTCATCTCGAACAGGCCACCGCTCTTCACGAGCTTCAGCGAATAGACGCTGCCGCAGCCCATCGCAGCGGCGCGAGCGATGTCCTCCTTGGTGAAGGCCGCTTCGTCGACCAGCAACGGGATCGAGCTGCGCGCCGCAACCCGCGCCATGGCTTCCAGTTGCAGTGCCGAGACCGGTTGCTCCACCAGCGCAACATCCAGCTCTTCGAGCGCCGGCATGAAGCGGATGCATTCGGCCTCGGTCCAGCCCTGGTTGACGTCAACGATCAGGCGCACCTCGTCGCCGAGACCAGTACGCAGCGCCTCGAGCCGCTTCAGATCGGCCTGTGGCCGGTTGAAGCCGAACTTGATCTTGAACTGGCGATGCTCGCGGCGCCGCAGCTTCTCTTTGGCTTCCTCCAGTTCCTGGCCGCTGTCGCCCGAAGCCAGCGCCCAGATCACCTCCATGCGCTCGCGCACCGCGCCGCCGAGCAGTGCGCTGGCCGAAAGGCCGAGCGTCTTGCCGGCGGCATCGAGCAGCGCGGATTCGATCGCGGCTTTGGCGGCGAAATTGCGGGTGGCGGCCTTGCTCATGCGCAAGCCGTTGGCTTCGAAGGCGAGGGCAGGCTGGCCCAGCAGCGCCGGTGCCAGATAGTTGGTGACCGCGGCCTGGATCGATTCCACGCTCTCCTCGGCCCAGCGCGGGCCGCCGAGCGTCGAGGCCTCGCCGATGCCCGCCACGCCATTGTCGAGCAGCACGCGCACCAGCACGTAGCCCTGATGCGTGACTTCCGTGTTCGACAGCTTGTGCCGCCGGCGGGTCGGCGCCTCCACGATGGTGGCGCGGATACTGCGGATCGCAGTGTCCCCAGCGGGCGCCCGCACGTGCTCCACGGGCTCGGCGATTTCAATCACGGCACGGCTCATAGGTCCTCGCAGGTCGGATCAAAATGAACCCTGCCAGGCGGTTCAAAGCCTGGCAGGGGCGTAAGGCGTATCACTCGGCCGCGACGAGCCGCTCGACGGCCGCCTTCTTGAGCTTGAAGTCGAAGTTGAGCACGAGATCGGTATCGGCGCCGGCCGGGGCCTTGTTAAACTTGCCGATCAGGCTCTGCTTCACGGCGAACACCGAGTCGTTGTCGAGATATTTGGTCTCGGAATCGTAGATCTGCGAGATCAGCGACTGATAGCCGTCCTTGGACAGCATGAAGTGGATGTGGCCCGGACGCCAGGGATGATGGCCCATGTACTTCAGAAGCTCGCCGCCGGCGCCATCATAAGGGATCGGGTAGGGTTCGGGGCGAAGCGCCACGAAGGCATATTCGCCGTTGGTATCGGTCGTGAAGCGTCCGCGCAGATTATAGGCCGGCTGCTCCGGGTCTTGCAGGTCGTAGAGCCCATTCGGCGCGTCTTCCCAGACGTCGATGGTGACGCCATCGATCGGCCGTCCCGCGGTGTCGACGATGCGCCCCGAGACCCTGACGGTCTGCGCGTTGTCGAACGTCTTCTTGATGATCGAGGCACCTTTCGGCAGCACCGGCGGGTTCTCGCGGTAGAACGGCCCGAGCACGGTGGATTCGCTCTCGCCGTCGGTGATCCGGTGGTCGAGCATGTCGACCAGCACCTCGACGCCGAGAATGTCTGATATCAGGATGAACTCGTTGCGCTTCTCGTCCGAGATGTCGCCGGCGCGGCGCAGGAATTCGCAGGCTGCGAACCATTCGGGGAAGGTCAGGTCGACCTCCTTGCAGAAGGCGTGCATGTGCCGGATCAGGCTGGTCATGATCTGGCGATTGCGATCCGGGATGTCCGGCGAGAGTGCCGCGATCACGTGGTCGGTGATGGTGTCCTTGTTGACGTTCAGCATGGTCGTTTCCTCCTTTTCTTGCAGTTTGATCAAAATTGCATTCCCGTTTTCGGGAATTTCCGCTGGTCGTTTCACCAGACGAATTCGTACGCGGCATTCTCCAACATCGCGGGGGCGGGGTGCGGGTCGGCAAGGCTGCCGAAGCGGCCGCGGAAGAACAGCAGCGGCCGCGTGCTCGGTTGCAGCGACATCTCGCGGACATGGCCGAGGAAGATGGTGTGATCCCCGGCGATGATCTCGTCGGCGAGATCGGTCACGAAATACGCTGCCGCGTTGGCGATGACCGGCAGGTCGTTGTGCCGCTCGAACACGTCGCGGAGGTCGAGCTTCGGCTTGCCGGCGAAATGCCAGGCGAGATCCTCCATGCCCTCGGCAAGCACGCTGACCGCGAAGCGGCCGCTGCTCTGGATGTTGCGAAGCATCCTCGCGCTCTTGGCGATCGAGATCGCGACCAGCGGCGGTTCGAGCGAAACCGACATGAAGGCGTTCGCCGTCATGCCGTGATCGCGCCCCTCGCAATGCGTGGTGATGATGGTGACGCCGGTGCCGAACTGGCCGCAGGCATTGCGCAGCTCGCGCTGGTCGATGGCGGTCATTGGTTTGCGACCTCGAATTGGGTCAATCGGGATCGGTTGGCGGGTGGCGCGGTCACGATATCCTTCCAGTTTTCCAGCGCCGCGGCGGCGGCCGCAAGGCCGGATCGTCGCAGGCTCCGGATCCGGCTGCTCGAGACGATCTCGCCGTTGCCGCAGCGCACCGGCGGCAGGATGCTGGTGTTGAAATGTTGGCGCAGCAGCAGCGCGGTGCCACCCTTGCACGACCCGAAGCGGAAATCCTCGCCGACGATCACTTCGCACGGTTGCAGGAGCTGCAACTCGGCGAGGAAATCGGCCGCGCTGCGCCGGAGGTAGAGCTGGTTGAACTCGGCGACGACGATGTGATCGGGCCCGAATGTTGCGATGCGCTCGAGTTTCTCGCCAAGCGATGTCAGCGGCTCGGCCTGGCCGAAATACACCTTTGGCGGCGGATCGAAGGTATAGACCACGGCGGGAACGCCGCGGCGCTGCGCTGCCGCAATGGTCTGCCTGAGCAGTTCCTGATGGCCGCGGTGGACACCGTCAAACGCGCCGATGGTGACGACGCTGGCGTCGAGGGCCAATTCCCCATCGCGACGGAAAGAGACAGTGCTGCTGTCAAAACCCTTGCCCATGGTTCGCTCCCTTCCGTGCCGCGCTGTGTGCGTCGGCTGCGGCGTTGCGTCGGCCGGACGATCATCGCCGTCTGGTCCGCGCATCCAAGTCATAGCCCGGCCCGGTGCGGTTCGCGCGGTATGGTGTGATACCTTTCACCGGCTCCGGGTGAGCGCGTAGCGTTTCCTCCGATGTCACGCCGACCAAGAGCGTGACGAATTGGTCTCGGACCGGCGTGGCTGCATCCAGCCGTCCGACGACGCCAGCGAGGAGGAACGTCCATGACCACTGCAACTGCCCTGCGGGCCGACGCGCCTGCGTCGTCCACCAGCGTCTATACCGGCGCCGAATTCCTGGACAGCATCCAGGACGGCCGCGAGATCTACATCTACGGCGAGCGCGTCAAGAACGTCACCGAGCATCCCGCGTTCCGCAACTCGGCGCGGATGGTGGCGCGCTGGTACGATCGCTTCCACGAGAAGAAGGATCAGATCGGTGTTCTCACCGACACCGGCTCGGGACAGATCACCCATCCGTTCTTCCTCGGCTCGAAAACCGCCGACGACCTTGTGCGGGGCCGCGATGCGATCGCCGAATTGCAGAAGGTCGCGTATGGCTGGATGGGCCGTTCGCCGGACTACAAGGCCGCGTTCCTCGGCACCTTGGGCGCGAATTCGGGCTTCTATGGCGAATACGCCGGCAACGCAAGGAAGTGGTATGCCCGGACCCAGGAGCGGCTCGACTTCTGGAATCACGCCATCGTCAATCCGCCGATCGACCGTGATCGCGCCATCGAGGAGGTGCGCGACGTCTTCATGCATGTCGAGAAGGAGACCGACGCGGGCCTGATCGTTTCGGGCGCGAAGGTGGTCGCGACCGGCTCGGCGCTGACGCACTACAATTTCATCGCCCATTACGGCATCCCGATCAAAGACAAGTCGTTCGCGCTGATCTTCACGGCGCCGATGGACGCCAAGGGCATCAAGCTGATCGCCCGCTCGTCCTACGAATTCACGGCGGCCGCGACCGGCTCGCCGTTCGACTATCCGCTGTCGAGCCGCTTCGACGAGAACGACTCCATCCTCGTGTTCGACAAGGTGCTGGTGCCGTGGGAGAACGTCTTCATCTATGGCGACGTCGACAAGATCAACCAGTTCTTCCCGGCATCGGGCTTCATTCCGCGCTTCACGCTGCATGGTGTGACGCGGCTTGCCGTCAAGCTCGACTTCATCGCCGGCCTGTTCTCGATGGCGGTGGAGGCGACCGGCTCGAAGGATTTCCGCGGCGTGCAGACGGCGGTCGGCGAGGTGATCGCCTGGCGCAATCTGTTCCACGGCATTGCCGATGCGATGGTGAAGTCGCCGATCGACTGGCAAGGCACCGAGGGCTACAATCTGCCCAACCTGAACTATGGGCTCGCTTATCGCGTGTTCGCGCCGATGGCCTATCCGCGGATCAAGGAATTGATCGAGCGCCACGTCGCGAGCGGCCTGATCTATCTGCCGTCGAGCTCGGCCGATCTGGAGAGCGAGGCGATCCGGCCCTATCTCGACCGCTTCGTTCGCGGCTCCAACGGCTATGCGGCGATCGACCGGATCAAGCTGCTCAAGCTGCTGTGGGACGCGGTCGGCTCCGAGTTCGGCGGCCGGCACGAGCTCTATGAGCGCAACTATGCCGGCAATTACGAGAACCTGCGCGTCGAGACGCTGATGGCCGCGACCGCGACCGGCGACCTCGGCGCCATGCAGGACTTCGTGCGCAATTGCATGAGCGACTATGACGTCTCCGGCTGGACGGCGAAGGACCTCGTCAATCCCGACGACATCAACCTCGTCAGCCGGGGTCTGGTGCAGGGCTGACGACAAGGCTGACGATCTGGTAGATACAATCACCGGGGCCGCCGCGATCGCACGGCGGCCCCTCAAGCCGTTCGCGCCGCCGCTTCATCCCCCCGCAGGAAGAGTTCATCGCCATGTTGTTTCACGTCGAAATGGATGTCCGGATCCCGCACGACATCCCGGCCGAGAAGGTCGATGCGCTGAAGCAGGCCGAACGGGTTCGCGCCATGGAGTTGCAGCGTGCGGGCACCTGGCGTCATCTGTGGCGGGTCGCCGGACGCTACGCCAATGTCAGCATCTTCGATGTGTCGGGCGCGCAGGAATTGCACGACATCCTGTCCAGCCTGCCGCTGTTTCCGTTCATGGAGATCCAGGTCACGCCGCTGTGCCGGCATCCGTCGTCGATCCACGACGACGACCGGTAACTGTTGGCCGGTGGCATAGCACCGCAGCATCCAATCAAAAAATATTATCGCCCTAACGCGGAAGCCGACCTAAAATGCGCGTCGGTTTCGGGGTCAAAAGCGGAAGTCTGATGACCCGGCGGAGTTGACCCATTGCGACCATCGCCGTGGGATCTCTCCGCTCATTGTTGGACGCGTCACTTGCCTGCAGGCACGACCAGTTCTTCAATGCGCGGCAGCACTAGTGCGAGATAGCCTTCATTATTTTTCTTCAACTCTATCAACAGCCGTTCAGTCTCCGCGTAGTCGCCGGTACCATCGTCGCGTATGGCTGCTCTTTCGAGCTCATTCCACGTCTGAACCCCACGTTGTCGTATTTCCAAGAACCGGTCTTGAACGGGAGCATCGAACAGTATCGGCGGATCGTCTTCCGGCCTAACGCCATGTGAGACGGCTTCCTGAACGATGGTATTGAGGGCCTCCACCAATCGTGACCCGATTCCGATTTTGCGACCTATCTCATCTTCGTCGCGCCTACTCTGCAGTTTCTGTTTTTGGATTTGTGATAATCGGCCGCTGAATGCGTCGACGATCTCCAGCCGCGTGCGAATAGCGAGACGCGCGCCGATGGATAAGCGCTGGAGCAATCCGGGCGAATCGGTGAGCGGAGTACCAAATGCTTGCGCAAAGACCACGCGCAATCTGCATACCGAGCCGGTCGCGCATCTGGTGAAACTCACGACCACAGGACGCAGGGTCTTTCCGTTCTCGTGACGGAAATATGCCTCCTCCTGGAAATTGGCTTTTCCGTCGACGGCGCTCTGCAGCGATTCAAAGAACTTCGTGATCCAGAACTCAATCTTATCCGGCTGCTCCGTCGTGTCGCAAGCGATGCGGCGTAGGAATGGTAGTAGCTCCAGATTCGGCGGATGGTTGAAGTTAAGGCCTTTTGCCGATATTTCGTCGATCTCAACCAAAGCGTTGGTGAAGTCGATCTTGCCCTTCCAATCGCTCGGCGCCTTTGGCTTGATCCAGATATATGGCTTAAGAAAACTCTCCTCAGTCGGCATGCCGCTTACGAGTTCTTCGATCGCCTTGACAGCCTCATCCAAGTCCTGCGAGCTCGGGTCGCGCGTTCGAATGCTGCGGAAGAAGTCGCCATCGAGCCACCGCCGAATATTGTCCTGTGTTGCGGCTATGCTCTGAAGGTGTGCAAGCGGACTGGGTGGCTTGACGTCTTTGGGATGCAGGCAGCCAACTGGACGAGGCTGACGTCCTTTGCGTGAGAACCGGCCCGCTTCATAGAAGCACCACGACCAATCTTGTTCAGGGCTTGTGTACAGCAGGACGAGGCGCTTCGCCTTGTCCAGTCTGTTATCGATTTCCTTCCTCCAGTCGCCACCCAAGTCAATATCCTCGGACCGGAAAACGGTAGCGCCCGGCGCACCCTTCTGCAATGCAGCGTCGAGCTGTTCCGCTTCGTTGGCAAACCGCTGCTTATGGCTCAAAAATACTTTGTAGTTGCGAGATGATCTTTTGCTCATGGTTTTGGGCCCAATCGCGCAAATTCCAAGACTATGCGGGCTAACCCATGAAGTTGCAACCTTTGATTGGGTTGCGTCCGATGGATCTCGCTGCTGCCGGATCAGTGGCCTCGTCCCAAGCTGTGCCTCTCGAAGTTCGCTTTCGAGCGCAGCCGTTCTCAGAATTTTGGCAGATATGGTCCAGATGTGCGCTTCGGGTTAAAAGCCGTAGATGACGGCGAAGCGTGCCGACTTCTACTCAGCCGTGAGCGGTGAACGTTCTAGGAGTGCCCCTAGTCGATCGCCGTGCGCGTGCGCCGATGGCGGCTCGGGGAGGCGATGCTGCCGGTGACGTCGGGATATCCGGTCAGCGAGAGCGTGTCGGAGCGGACGCCCCAGCTTTCGAGCCGGTCGAGGAAGCTCATGCCGAGCAGGTTGGTCTTCATCTGGCCGCGTTGCACGACGAGCGCCGGCACCGATTTCTCGACCAGCTTGCCGACCGCGAGACGATCGAGCGTCAGCCGCGCCGCCTTGGTGTGGCCGCCGGCCGTCTCCAGGTCGACATTGTAATCGAGCATTTCGGTCGGCAGCCCGATCGCCTTGGCGGTTTCCCAGGTCAGCACGACGGAAGTCGCGCCGGTGTCGATCACCATTGGCGCGCTGACGCCGTTGATCTTGGCGCGGAACGCGAACTCCCCGCCCTGGCCGCGCGCGATCTGAACCGCGGGCGCCGAACTCGGGCTCGCCGTGGTAGCGGCGATGGTGCGGCCGAAAATCTGGGTTAGGTTTTCCCTGGCACGGGCGATCTGATCGGGATCGCCATAGGCGACGACGGCGCCGGCGGTCGCCATCAGCAGCACGATGACGAGGAGAATGCGGGTCATCGAGCACCTCCAGCCGCCGCCGTGCTCAGGCGCGCTTCGGACGCGGCTCCATGGCCTCGAGGCCGGCCTCGGCCATGCGCGCCGGCAATGTCGACATCACGGCGAGCCGCTCTGCGCGGTCCATCTTGTGCCAGCGCGCGATCTCCGGAAGCGTGCGACCGCAGCCGAAGCAGAGCTTCGTCCGAGGGTCCATCATGCAGACTGCGATACACGGCGTTTCTGAGCTCATTCTTCAAGTGTTGGACCGTTTCAGCCGTCGATGCAAGCCGACCGATACGGGATGCTGCATCACGCCCGGGCTTTTTGTCGCGAGCGTGGTCTTCGCGCCAACATCTTGCGCGTATGGACAGCGAGAACCGCGTCACGTTGGTCCGCGACATGCTCTACAATCCGGTGCCGGCACTCATGATCGACTTGCGGCGCACGCGTTTGCGGTCGGCGCCCATCGATGGTTCGACGGGCTCCGGCTGCGTCGGCGGCGCTTCTTCCGCCATCGGCGCCAGCGCGCTCATGACCCGTTCCGGGGGCAGGGTCACGATCACCTCGGTGCCGATGCGCAGCTTCGATTTCAGCGTGAAGGTGCCGCCATGCATGTCGATCAGGCTTTTCGCGATCGGCAGGCCGAGGCCCGCACCCTGTTCCGCCGACTTGATCGAGTTGGAGCCCTGGCCGAACGAGGCCAGCACCACCGGGATCTCGTCCTCGGCGATGCCGCTTCCGGTATCCTTGACGCTGAGATATTGCCCGCCCGACGCAGTCCAGCCGACCTTCAGCCAGATCTCGCCGCCTTGCGGGGTGAACTTGATCGAGTTCGAGAGCAGATTGAGCACGACCTGGCGGATGGCGCGCTCATCGCCCCAGATCCGGGGCATGCCATGCTCGAACACTTCGTGGATGGTGATGCCGCGGCTCGTCGCGCGCAGCTTCAGGAGATGGTGGCAATCGGCGACGACATGCACCAGCGCCACGGCCTCTTCGTTCAGCTCGTAGCGGCCGGCCTCGATGCGCGACAAATCGAGGATCTCGTTGATGAGATTGAGCAGGTGCACGCCGGAATTATGGATGTCGGCGGAATATTCCTTGTACACGGGCACGGTATGCGCGCCGAATATCTCGCTCTTCATCACCTCGGAGAAGCCGAGGATGGCGTTGAGCGGCGTGCGCAGTTCGTGGCTCATCTGGGCGAGGAAGCGCGACTTGGCGACGTTGGCGGACTCGGCGCGATGCCGCGCCTCGTCGGAGATCGCCTTGGCCTGTTCCAGTTCGCCGATCAGCGCGTCCTTTTCGGCGCGGGCTTCCAGCGTCGCCAGCGTGGTCGAATGCAGGCGATGTGCCAGCAGCGCGAAATAGCCCTCGGCGGCAAGCGCGAGCAGCGCCATCACGTAATTGTCGAATGCGCCGTTGAGCACGAGGTCGAGCGCGATTCCGACCGTCACCGGGACGGTCGCCGCGAGCGCCGCGATCGGCAGGCTCGCAGCCAGCATGCTGGAGACCGCGATCACCAGCAGCATCAGGAACATCATCAGCGTATTGGAAGAGAGATCGCGCCCGGCGGGCTGGATCAGGATCGCAGTCCAGCACAGGCCGTAGAGCAGGTCGAGCAGCACGAAACGCGTGCGCCATTTGCGGGTCACCGCGACCGAGGTCGGTTCGGCGAGGAAGCGCGCACAACTGCGCACGATGGCGACGTGGACGGCGAGGATGCCGACCGTCCAGGCGCCGGCCACGATCGGCTTCATCCAGAGGCCAAACAGCACGCCGGTCGCGACCACGAGCAGCATCACGACGTAGGAGGCCGAGATCCGGGTCTGGGCGTATTGGCGGAGCAGTTCGGCGTCGAACGCCGGGCGGGTTCCACTGGTTGACGTTAACCGATCCCGCGCCTCGCGCACCCGCTGTGCAGCAGCACGCCGGCTGTTCACCGGCGCTGCCACCTGAGGTCCTGCCGGAAGCTGTACAACTTCAGGCTTTTCTGCGGGATTACTCATAAACAAACACAAATCCTGCCAGCGAACCGCGCGGGCCTTTTGCATTGTCTATCTGTGACGCCAAATCATTAAGCGATGACTTAAAGAGCTAAAGAAACTCGTTAACGGTGAGTTAAATTAACTTTTGCGCGCGGCGCGGAATCGCGGGCCGGCGTCTCACCATCTCACCAGCAGCAACGCCGCCGCGGCGGCCAGGATGGCGAGCGGAACCGCGCCCAGCGGCCAGCCGCGCGCATAGACGGTTCGTTCGAGCTCGGGCTTTCCGACCAGCGCGCAGCCGACCGCGACCCGCACTGGCGACAGCATGGTCAAGGCCGCGGCTGCGGTGTTCTGGATGGCGCCGAGCCAGGGCAGGCTGAGTGCGGCGTCGCGCGCGAGTGCGATCTGGGCAGGCATCAAGAGGCCGTTGGACGCGTTGCTGCTGCCGGTCAGAAATCCGAACACCCCGGCGAACAGAGGTGTTGCAAGGACGGCGAAGGGGCCAAGCGCCGACCTCAAGCCCTTCGCGAGGCCGTCGGCCAGACCGGATGTGGCCATCACCTGCGCCATCGCCAGGAAGCAGCCGATGGTCAGGATCGGCTTGCGGCCGCGCGTCCATGCCCGTCCGAGTGCCTCCGCTGCCGGCCGTCGCATCGCGACCGTGGTGGCGAGGCCGACCACAAGCAGCCAAGAGCCCGGATGCAGCAAGGGAAACCAGGTTGGGCCGTCGGCGAACGGCTTGACCGCGAGCGCTGCGCGAAGCCATTCGTTGACAGGGGTGATCGCACGTGTCGCCATCAGCACGGCGATCAGAGCGACGTAGGGCAGCCCGATGCGAAGCGCCGACCGCCACTGGTCGCGATCCGGCCTCCCGCTCAACAGGAAGCGTGCGACGATCAGCGGTCCCAGCGCTGCCAGTGCTGCGACCTCAGGGCCGAACAGGGCGTTGGCTGCGACCAGCAGCCCGCCGGCTGCGATCGTGCACAGCGCCTCGCCGGCAAAATCGAGCGGCGTCCCCGGGATCTTGGCGATCGCGGCGATGCGCCAGAACAGACCGAGCCAGGCGATCAGAAGCGGCACGGTGAGGAGGGCGCTATGCACGCCGAGGTCGGTCGGTGCAATCCCGGAGAGCTGCGAGCCGACGATGGTGCCGTTGGCCATCGCGCCCCACGACACCATCATCTGGCTGAACAGCCCGAACAGGATGGCGTGGAGAGGTGCCAAGCCGATGCCATTGAGCATCGGCGCAATCGTGACCTGACCGACACCGAAACCGGTCGCACCCTCGGCGAAGGGCCCGATCAGGAAGCAGGTGGTGTAGAGCTGCCTGCGGCGCCGCTCCGGAGCAACCGGCGTCGCGCGATCGGCTGTGCCATGCTCCGAGACCACCTCGCGGAAGAATAAACCTCCAAGAATGACCGCGCCGACGAGCAGCGCCAGCCATCCACCACGGCCGATCGCGCCAACCGCATCGCCGCTACCAAAAGGCTGCGGTGACGCCACCAGGGCGACAATCAGCGAAGTGATGAAGCCGACCAACCCCACCACGGTGGAGGATGCGCGTCCGGTCGCGATCAGCGCCGCGACGACGACGAACGGGAGCGACCATACCAGGTACTGCAAGGTCGTCTCGCTTTCCTCTCGGGCACGCGGCGTCGACGGCGGGCTTCAGTCCGCCGTTGTATGTAGTCGACGGCAGCCTTCGAGCGAGTGGAAGCAGACAGGCAGTACCGCATGGCAGATGACCCGCAGGCGCGGGTCACCTGGCTGCTTGTGAGGACTCAGCGCTGCAAGCGCGCCAGCAGGCTCGACGTGTCCCAGCGCTTGCCGCCCATCTTCTCGACCTCGGCATAGAACTGGTCGACCAGCGCGGTGGCGGGCAGGGTGGCGCCGTTACGGCGGGCCTCCGCCAGCGCGATCGAGAGGTCCTTGCGCATCCACTCGACCGCGAAGCCGAAATCGTACTTGCCCTCGTTCATGGTCTTGTAACGGTTTTCCATCTGCCACGACTGCGCCGCGCCCTTCGAGATGGTCTCGATCACGGCGGCGACGTCGAGGCCGGACTTCTTGGCGAAGTGGATGCCCTCCGACAGGCCCTGAACCAGGCCGGCGATGCAGATCTGATTGACCATCTTGGTCAGTTGGCCGGCGCCGGCGGGGCCGAGCAGCTTGCACATCCGGGCATAGGCGCCGGTGATGATCGGCTCGGCGCCGGCGTAGGCATCCTGAGCGCCGCCGCACATCACGGTCAGCACGCCGTTCTCGGCGCCGGCCTGGCCGCCGGACACCGGTGCGTCGACGAATTTGAAGCCGGCCTTGGTGGCGGCGGCATCGAGCTCGCGGGCGACCTCGGCCGAGGCAGTGGTGTGGTCGACGAAGGTCGCGCCTTTCTTCATACCGGCGAAGGCGCCGTCCGGACCGATCGTGACCGAGCGCAGGTCGTTGTCATTGCCGACGCAGCACATCACGAAGTCCTGGCCTTCAGCGGCGGCCTTCGGGGTCGCGGCCGTCTTGCCGCCGAACTTGTCGGCCCATTCCTTCGCCTTCGCCGCGGTCCGGTTGTACACGGTGACCTCATGACCGCCCTTTTTCACGAGGTGTCCCGCCATCGGGAAACCCATTACGCCGAGACCGAGAAAAGCGACTTTAGCCATGTCTGATACCTTGTGATTTGCCGTGGCGATCGCCCCTTGGGACCGCCGGAAAACGTCGCGGCAGGCTGGGCATTCCGTCCATGGAAGGAGCCGCACCATACCCCCTGTGCAGCGGAGGGCAACGGCTTCGTTGGATCGCAGAACCCGGTTTTGTGCTACCATCACCCCACCAAAGAACTTCACAAAAAAGGGAGTGTCTCGCATGGGCATGAGCGTCGGTGTGCTCGATCATTTCAATATCCGGACCCGGAATCTCGCCGCCACGGTGCGGTTCTATGAAGACGTTCTGGGCCTGGAAAAGGGCGCGCGGCCGAACTTCGCGTTCCCCGGAGCCTGGATGTACAGCGAGGGCAAGGCGGTGGTGCATCTGGTCGATATTTCGACGACCGACGAGGCGCAAAAGCCGGATTCGGGCGTCGTCCACCACGTCGCTTTTGCCAGCCAGGGCTTCGACGGCATGCGCAAGCGGCTACAGTCCAAGGGCATGGAATTCGACTCGCGCCAGGTTCCCGGCGGCGATCTCTGGCAGATCTTCGTCAACGACCCCAACGGGGTCATGATCGAGCTGAACTACGAGGCCGCCAAGGAGGGCGGCTCGGCGGCGCCGTCCGAGCGGCGGGACGACGTCGGAGCGAGGTAGCCTTTTGCGCTGCAACGCTCTATGGGTCGTCCCTCAAACTTCCCGGGAGATACGCGGTGAGCGTGACGCAGCAACAGGTTCTCGATTGCCTTGCCAGGGTGATGTCGCCGCGCGGCACGGCCTTGACCAACGCCAATGTGCTGTCGGCGATCACGGTCGCTGACGGCAAGGTGTTCTGCTCGATCAACGTCGATGCCGCGGAGGCCCGCGCGTGGGAAAGCGTGCGTGCGCAGGCCGAGAATGCCGTGCGCGCCATCCCGGGCGTCAGCGTCGCGATGATCGCGCTGACGGCGGAGCGCAAGGCCGGCGGGGCGCCGCCTGCACCACGGCCGGCCGGCGGCGTTCAGCCCGCCGCGGCGCACCGGCATCCGCATCCGCCCGGCGCCCAATCGCCGATGGCCCGGCAGGCCGAGATTCCGGGCATCTCTGCGGTCATCGCCGTCGCCTCGGGCAAGGGCGGGGTCGGCAAATCGACCACGGCGCTCAACCTCGCACTCGGCCTGCGCGACCTCGGCCTGCGCGTCGGGCTGCTCGACGCCGACATCTACGGCCCGTCGGTGCCGCGGCTGACCGGCATCCGCGAGAAGCCGCAGCTCAACGACGACAAGAAGATGATCCCGCTGGTGCGCTTCGGCCTCGGGATCATGTCGATCGGCTTCCTGGTCGAGGAGGACACCGCGATGATCTGGCGCGGGCCGATGGTGATGTCGGCGATCACCCAGATGCTGCGCGACGTCGCCTGGGGCACGCTCGACGTGCTGGTCGTCGACATGCCGCCCGGCACCGGCGATGCCCAGCTCACGCTGGCGCAGAACGTCCCGCTCAAGGGCGCCGTCATCATCTCGACGCCGCAGGACCTCTCGCTGATCGACGCGCGGCGCGGACTTGCGATGTTCAAGAAGGTCAACGTGCCGGTGCTCGGCATCGTCGAGAACATGAGCTATTTCCAGTGCCCGCACTGCGGCACGCGCTCGGACATCTTCGGCCATGGCGGCGCCCGCCACGAGGCCGAGAAGCTCGGGGTGCCGTTCCTCGGCGAAGTCCCCCTGCACATCGCGATCCGCTCCGCGTCTGACTCCGGCAATCCGGTGGTCGAGAGCGAGCCGGACGGCCCGCACGCGCAGATCTACCGCGCGATCGGTGCCAAGGTGCGCGAGCAGCTGCAAGGCGTCATCGCCGCGGCCTGAGCTGGTGCCGTCGTCATCGCCCGCCATGCTGCTCTGACAGGCCCGAAGTCCGGCCGTTTCTGCACAGGACCGTCGCCCTGGGCGATTGCTGAATCGATTTCGCCCTGTATGTTTGGGGGTACCGGCCGAATCGTACCACCTCCGTCCATTTGCCGACGGCCGCGGGTGCAGCCGAAATTGCGGGAAGAGCCGTGAAGCGACCGTCAACAGCCATGACAGCGTCACGCATGGCAAAGAAGGAAGGCCGCAAACATCTGACGCGCGAGCAGCGCGCAGAGGCTTCGCGGATGGCATTCAACGTCGCGAAGAAATCCGACTCGATCGGCGAAGCTGCCGAGGCGGTCGCAAAGACGTTCGGTGTCAGCAAGACGACCGCGCAAAGCTGGATCAGGCGCGGGCGGCATTTGGCCGACCAGGCCAAGAAGGCGCGGGAGACGACCAAGCGCTGATCGCTCCCGCCGTCCGGCAAGCGTGCCGGCGGCCCGCACGCGGCGATTTACCGCGTGACCGGCGGCAAGGTCCGCGAGCAGCGGCAAGTCATCCGTGCCGCGGCCAAGCCCTCTATTTTCCGGCAGATTCCGGCGTCATCAGACTTTCGTTTAATTGGCGCGGTCATGCCATTGTCGCGTTTCCGTGACGCCACCTTCCGTGGTAAAGGGCCGACCGAGAGCGCCTCGGCGGGCCTTCGCAAGCGTGCAGCTTGCAAGCGCCCGCCGGAGAACTGCTTACGGTCACTGGGAAACGCCCCTCAAGGAGAAGCCTTACGATGAAGCGTCGTGATTTTTTGAAAGTTTCTGCGGCCGGTGCTGCTGCGACGGCGGTTGCTGCGCCGGCGATCGCGCAGTCCTCGCCTGAGATCAAGTGGCGCCTGACCTCGAGCTTCCCGAAGTCGCTTGACACCATCTATGGCGGTGCCGACCAGCTGGCGAAGTATGTCGCCGAGATGACCGACAACAAGTTCCAGATCCAGGTGTTCGCGGCGGGCGAAATCGTCCCCGGCCTACAGGCGCTGGACGCGACCTCCAACGGCACGGTCGAGATGTGCCACACCGTGTCCTACTACTATGTCGGCAAGGATCCGACGTTTGCGATCTACGCGTCGGTGCCGTTCGGTCTCAACGCGCGCATGCAGAACTCCTGGTGGTACCAGGGCGGCGGTGAGGCGCTCGGCAACGAGTTCTTCAAGAAGTTCGGCGTGATCGGCTTCCCCTGCGGCAACACCGGCACCCAGATGGGCGGCTGGTTCCGCAAGGAGATCAAGACGGTCGCCGACATGTCCGGCCTCAAGATGCGCATCGGCGGCATCGCCGGCCAGGTGTTGCAGAAGGTCGGTGTGGTGCCGCAGCAGCTCGCCGGCGGCGACATCTATCCGGCGCTCGAGAAGGGCACCATCGACGCCGCCGAATGGGTCGGTCCGTATGACGACGAGAAGCTCGGCTTCCAGAAGGTTGCGAAGTACTACTACTATCCGGGTTTCTGGGAGGGCGGTCCGACCGTGCACTCCTTCATCAACCTGGAGAAGTGGAACGCGCTGCCGAAGAACTATCAGGCGATCCTCGCCAACGGCATGGCCAATGCCAACAGCTGGATGGCTGCGCGCTACGACATGCAGAACCCCTCGGCGCTGAAGCGGCTGGTGGCCGGCGGCACCCAGCTGCGTCCGTTCACCAACGAGGTGCTCGAAGCGTGTCTCAAGGCGACCAACGAGCTCTGGAGCGAGATCTCGGCCAAGAATGCCGACTTCAAGAAGTCGATCGACGCCATGCAGGCCTACCGCTCCGATCAGTATCTGTGGTGGCAGGTTGCCGAATACACCTTCGACAGCTTCATGATCCGCTCGCGTACCCGCGGCTGAACATGATGCTTGCGAGCGCGATCGACGCGCATTGGCGCGGAGAAAACGCCTCGAAATAGGCATTGGGGTTACGGCCATCGAGCCGAAACCCGCTCAAAGCTTCGACTTAAGTAGCCCGGCCCTCGCAAGACGGCCGGGCTTTTTGCGTCTGGCGTTCACCGGGGGGATGCTCCATGCTCCCGCCCAAGCCTCGGCACGAAGGCGGCGCGATCTCTCGACGATCGCGGCGGCAAGAAAAGCAAGCGCGACGATCGGCAATCCAGTCAGCGCTTCGATGACATGAGGAAAACACAACCAGGGCAGGATTCAAAATGAAGCGCAGAGATTTCATCAAGGTCACGGGTTTAGGCGTCGCCGGTGCCGCGACCATCGCAGCGCCGGCGATCGCGCAGTCGATGCCCGAACTGAAATGGCGCATGACGACGAGCTGGCCGAAATCGCTCGACACCATTCACGGTGGCGCCGAGATCATGGCGAAGGCCGTCGGCGAGGCCACCGACGGCAAATTCCAGATCCAGACCTTCGCCGCGGGCGAAATCGTCCCCGGTCTGCAAGTGCTCGACGCCGTGCAGAACGGCACCGTCGAGATGGGGCATACCGCGTCCTACTATTATTTCGGCAAGGACCCCACCTTCACCCTGGGAACGTCGGTGCCGTTCGGACCGAACTCGCGCCTCAACCAGGCCTGGTTCATCCAGGGCGGCGGCAAGGACCTGCTCAACGAATTCTACAAGGGCTACAACTTCACCTCATTGCTCGCCGGCAACACCACCTGCCAGATGGGTGGTTGGTTTCGCAAGGAGATCAACACCGTCGATGATCTCAAGGGATTGAAATTCCGCATCGGCGGTTTTCCCGGGCGCGTGATGCAGAAGCTCGGCTGCGTGCCGCAGCAACTCGCCGGCGGCGACATCTACCCGGCGCTCGAAAAGGGCACGATCGATGCGGCGGAATGGGTCGGGCCCTATGACGACGAGAAGCTCGGCCTGTATAAGGTCGCGCCGCATTACTACTATCCCGGCTGGTGGGAAGGCGGCACGATGCTGCTGGCGATCGTCAATCTCGACAAGTGGAATGCGCTGCCCAAGTACTATCAGAACGTTCTCGAGCAGGCTGGTCATCTCGCCAACAACTGGATGATGGCGAAGTACGATACGGTGAACCCGACGGGGTTGAAGAAACTGCTCGCCGGCGGCGCCAAGCTTCACGCCTTCTCGCAGCCGATCATGGAGGCAAGCTACAAGGCGGCGAAGGAGCTGCACGCGGAGGTCTCGGCCAGCAATCCCAACTTCAAGAAGATTCTGGATTCGCTGATGGCCTATTCCAACTCGGGCTACCAGTGGTTCCAGGTCGCCGAGATCGGCTACGACAACTTCATGGCGCGCCACTTGCAGGGCTGATCCTGACCGTCCAGGGCGCGATGAGGTCGGGCCGAACCCTCATCGCGGTCTGGTGCACAGGGCAATACGGTTCGTCGCGTTCGATCAGGTCTTCGACGCGACGCTGGTCTCGAACACGCAGCCGCGCCAATCGCTGGTCGGGCAGTTGGTCGGCCAGCCGCCGCCGAGCGCCAGGAACAGCGCCGCGGTGTCGGACAGCCGCGTCGCCACCGCCTGCACGCGGGTGATCGCGGCGTTCAGATAGACCTGCTGCGCGTTCAGCACATTGACCTGGTTGACCTGTCCGAGCACGAGCTGCTTCTGCACGATGTCGAGGCTGGCCTTGGCGGCGTTCTCCGCCTTGATCGCGGCTTGCACGGCGCGGGCGTCGGCCTGCAGGCTGCGCAGCGCGTCGGCGACGTTCTGGAACGCGGTAATGACGGCCTGGCGGTACTGCGCGTTGGCCTGGTCGAGCGCGGCCTCGGCGGCCTTCTGCTTGTGATACAGCGTGAAGCCGTCGAACAAGGTCTGCGTCGCGCTGCCGGCGACCGTGTAGAACAGCGTTCCCGGCGTGAACAGCTGGGCGGTCTGGAACGCGATCGAGCCGGGATTGGCACTGATGGTGAAGCTCGGCAGGCGCGCGGCGATCGCGACGCCGACCAGCGCGCTTGCCGAATGCATGTTGGCCTCCGCGGCCCGCACATCCGGGCGCTGCGCCACTAGCGTGCTCGGCAGGCTCACCGGAAGGTTGGCGGGCAGCTTGAAGCGGTCGAGATCGAATTTTTGCAGGATCTCGTCGGCGGAGAATTGCCCGGCCAGCGCGGTGAGCAGATCGCGCTGCACCGCAAGCTGCTTCTGCAACGGCGGCAGGGTCTGCTCGGACTGGGCGAGGGCCGCTTCCTGGGCCAGCACGTCGACCTGTGCCGCCTGGCCCGCATTGAACTGGCTCTTCAGGATGCCGAGAATGTCGCGCTCGATCTTGATGATGCGCTCGGTGGCTGCGATCTGGCCGCGCAGCGATGCCTCCTGGATCGCCGCCGTGACCACGTTGGCGGTGAGCGCCAGATACGCGGCCTCGAGCTGGAACTTGGCCTGTTCGGTGAGCGCATCGAGGCTCTCGACGTTGCGGATGTTCTCCCCCCACACGTCGGGCACGAAACTGATGTTGAGCTGCGCGGTGTACAGCGAGTAGCGCTCCTGCGCCGTGTTGCCGGGGCCGGACTGGGCGTTCGACACCAACTGGTCGGAGGGCGTGAAGTTCGCGCCGACCTGCGGGAAGAACAGGCCGCGCTGCGCCAGGGCGTTGTAATTTGCCATCCGGATCGATGCCTCGGCCGCCTGCAACGACGGATTATGCTCCACCGTCAGGCGGATCAGCTCGTTGAGCGGCGTCGAGCGGAAGGCGGCCCACCACATGGTCGGGATGTCGGCCCCGTTGACGAAGCGCTGCCTCGTCACGCGGGGACCGGCTGCGTCGGAACCGGGCGACTGCAATTTCTCCGGCGTGTAGCCGGCGACGTCGGGCGCGGGCGGCGAGGAGAAATTCGGACCGACCGCGCAGCTCGCGAGCATGAGTGCGCCGAAGGCCACCGCCAGCGCGCGGATCGGCGCGGCGGCTGTATGATGAGGCAATTTTGCGCTGAGGGCGTACATGACCGGGCGCCTCTAATGCGCTGCTTCGGGCGGCGCCGCGGCAGGCGTCTCGTCGGGTGAGGCGACACGCTCGCGCGACAGGAAGATCTGGCGCAATGCCGGTGCGACGATCAGTAGCAGCAGCGGCCCGATGAACATGCCGCCGACCACGACCGTCGCAAGCGGCCGTTGCACCTGACTACCGATACCATGCGACAGCGCGGCCGGGAACAGGCCCACACCCGCGGACAGCGCCGTCATCAGCATCGGCCGCATGCGCTGCTCGGCGCCGTTGAACACCGCTTCCGCAATGCTCATTCCCGAGGCCCGCAATTCGCGGAAGTAGGTGATGTTGAGGATGCCGTCCATGACCGCGACGCCGAACAGCGAGATGAAGCCGATCGCGGCCGAGATCGAGAAGTCGAGCCCAGCCAGATACAGCGCGATCAGGCCGCCGCCGACCGCGAACGGGATGCCGGCCAGCGCCAGCAGGCTGTCGCGCAGCGAATTGAACAGGCTGTAGAGCAACACGAAGATCAGGAGCAACGTCACCGGCACCACGATCAGCAGCCGCGCCTTGGCGGCTTCCAGATTGTCGAACTCGCCCGACCAGATCATCCGGTATCCGGTCGGCAGCGGCACCGCGTCGGCGACGCGCCGCTGCGCCTCTGCCACCGTGCTGCCGAGATCGCGGCCGCGCACGCTGAACTTGATCGGGATGTAGCGCTGGCTGCGCTCGCGGTAGATGAACGATGCGCCGGTATCGAGCGAGATGTCGGCGAGTTCGCTCAACGGGATGTAGGCGTTGGATCCCGATGGCGTCTGGTAGGCGACCTTGATCTCGCGCACCGAATCGATGCTCTCGCGGAATTTCGGGTCGAGCCGAACCACCACGCCGAACTGCCGGTCGCCCTCCAGCACCGTGGTGGCGTTGGTACCGCCGAGCGCGGCCTGCACCACGGTCGTCACGTCGCCGGTGTTGAGGCCGTAGCGCGCGGTCTTCTCCCGGTTGACCCTGATGTTGAGGTTCGGCTGCCCGACCAGATGGAAGATGCCGAGGTCGGCAACGCCGCGAATCTTGGCCATCTCCTGCGAGACCTTGCCCGCGAGCTGCTCGAGCACGGCGAGGTTCGGGCCGATGATCTTGACCGAGTTGGCGCCCTTGACGCCCGACAGCGCCTCTTCGACGTTGTCCTGGATATACTGTGAGAAGTTGAAGGTGACGCCGGGCAGTTCCTGGTCGAACTCCCGCTGCAATTCCTCGGTGAGCTTTTCCTTGGTCAGGCCGGGCGGCCATTGGTCGAACGGCTTGATCGGCGCGAACAGCTCGACGTTCGAGAATGGTGAAGCGTCGCTGCCGTTATCGGGACGGCCGTGCTGCGACACCACGGTGATGATCTCGGGATGACGCAGCAGGATCTCGCGCATCTTGCGGGTCGGGTTGGTGCCGGCATCGAGCGACATGGTCGGCGGCATCGAGGCGCGGATCCAGAAATTGCCTTCCTCGAGCGCCGGCAGGAACTCGCTGCCGAGGCGGCTTGCGGCGAGCACGCTGAGGCCGAGGAAGATGAGGCCGGCCGCGACCGCGACCTTCAAGTGCGACAGCGACCAGCGCAGCACCGGCGTATAGGCCTTGCGCAGCGAGCGCACGATGACGGTCTCGGTCTCCTCGATCTGCTTCGGCAGCAGCAGGGAGGCCAGCACCGGCGTCACCGTGAACGTCGCCAGCAGCGCGCCGGCCAGCGCATAGCCGTAGGTGCGCGCCATCGGCCCGAAGATCTGGCCTTCGACGCCCTGCATCGTGAACAGCGGCACGAAGGCGGTGACCGTGATGGCGGCGGTGAAGAACACCGCCTTGTCGACCTGCAATGCGCTGACGAAGATCATGCGCAACCGCTCGGTCCAGCCCGGCGCGGGCTGGCCGTTCTGTGCGGTGGTCGGATCGCTCCCCCAATAGCCCTGCGCAAGGTGTTGCAGCACGCGCAGCCGGTTTTCGGGCGCGGATTGGAAGTTGCGGAATATGTTCTCCATCATGATGACGGCGGAATCGACGATGATGCCGAAATCGACCGCACCGAGCGACAGCAGGTTGGCGTCCTCGCCTTGCAGCACCAGGATGATGATGGCGAAGAACAGCGCGAACGGGATGTTGGCGCTGACGATCAGCGCGCTGCGCAGATCGCCGAGGAACACCCACTGGATCACGAACACCAGGAGGCAGCCGAACACCAGATTGTGCAGCACGGTGTGGGTGGTGACGTTGACCAGCGAGGTGCGGTCGTAATAGGGCACGACCTTGACACCCGGGGGCAGGGTGCCATCGCTGTTCATCTTGGCGACTTCCTCCTCGACCCTGGGGACGATGTCGTTGGTGTGCTGCGTGCGTCCCATGACGACAATCGCCGCGGCGACGTCGTCGTCCTTGTCCTTTCCGGCGATGCCGAGCCGCGGCACATAGCCGACCGAGACGTTGGCGACGTCCTTGATCTGGATCGGCAGCCCGTTCGACTGGGTCAGCACGATATTCTCGATGTCACGGACCCTGTAGCCCTTGGTGACATCGTCTTCCCCGCCGGAATTGATCAGGCCGATGCCGCGGATGTTGACCGATTGCTGGCCGATCGCGATCTCGCGGCCGCCGACATTGACGTTGGAATTGCCGAGCGCGCTGATCAGTTGCGGCACGGTGATGTTGTAGGCCTCGAGCTTCTCGAGGTCGGCGTCGACGTTGAACTGCTTGGTGGTGCCGCCCCAGGAGTTGATCTGCACCACGCCCGGAAGCGTCATCAGCCGGCGGGCGACGACGTAGTCCTGCAATGTCCTGAGATTGGTCAGGCCGAAATTCGGCGGACCGACGAGCTGGTAGCGGTAGATCTCGCCAACCAGGCTGGACTGCTGGATCTGCGGTACCTGGTTGCCGGGAAGCTGGACGTTCTGGGTGATGCTGTTGGTGGCCTGGGTGAGCGCGAAATAATAGTCCACGCCGTATTTGAAGGTCACCCGCACGAACGACAGGCCGTAGAACGAAGTCGAGCGGATGTTGACGACGCCCGGCGTCGGATAGAGGCCGACCTCCATCGGGATCGTGTAGTACTTCTCCATCTCCTCGGCCGAGAGGCCGGCGGCCTGCGCGGTGATCTCGAGGATCACCGGCGCCGGATTGGGATAGGCCTCGATGTTCAGCTTGTAGAATGCGGCAATGCCGGCGGCGCAGAATACCGCGAGGCCAAGCACGATGACGGCGCTTCGTGTCAGACCGAACTGGAGGATGCTCTTGATCACTGGACTACTGCACTAGGTCTGGAACGGAGGAACGCGCGGCTCATCTCGCAGCTCACCGCTATCCGGTGGCTGCGTTGGCAAACTTGTTGCTGAGGAAGATCGCGCCGGTGGAGGCGACCTTTTCGTCGGCGGCAACGCCATCGAGGATCTGACGCCAGCCGTTCTGTTCCATTCCGATCTTCACCGATCGCCGGTTGAACCGCCGGCCATCGCTGGTGACCCACACTGTCATCGTTCCGTCACCTTCGCGCACGACCGCGTCGATCGGCACGCTGACCGACGTCTTCGGCGGTTCGGTTTCGATCGTGAAACTGGCGAGCATGCCGGCGCGCAGCTTGTGCTGGGGATCGTCGATCACCGAACGCACCAGCTGGCGGTGCGAATTCGGATCGATGTTGAGGCCGAGCGTGGTCACGCGGCCGCGAAACACCTCGTTGGGATAGGCCGGCACCCGCACCTCGACCGGCTGGCCGATCCGGTAGGCGGGCGCGTCGGTTTCGATCACGTTGGCCACCATCCACATCGTCGAGATGTCGGCGAGCGAATAGGGCGCCGGCGCGTTGCCGGGCTGCACATAGAGGCCGGGTGCGGCATTGCGCGCGATGATCCGGCCGGAGATCGTGCTCGGCACGACCAGGATGGAATCGACCTTGCGGTCGGCGACGATGCGATCGATCTCTGCATCGGTCTTGCCGAACAGCCGAACCGCGTCGCGCCCCGCCTTGAAATTACCTTCGGCGGTCTGCTGGTCCGATGTGGCCTGGTCAACGTCCTTCTGCGCGCCGCCACCGGTCTTGAGCAATTGCTTGACCCGCGCGAGCGTCCTGGTTTGCAGCTCGAGCACACCGGCCGAGGCGAGCAGTCCGGATTCGGCCTGAAGCAGATCAGGGCTGTCGATGGTGAACAGCGTATCGCCTTTCTTCACTTCGTCACCGACGTTGAAGAATGTATCGACGATTCGTCCGGGATTCGGCGTGAATGCCTGCACCAGCATGTTCTGATTGAAATCGATCGAGCCGACCGCGTTCTTCAGCGTCTTGAAGGAACGCTGTTCCGCGGGAATAACCTTGAGGCTCTCGGCCTGCTTGTCGGTCAGGACGACATACTGCTCGTCGACGTTGACATCGGACGCGGTGTTGGTCGGCGCTGCCTTGACGCTCTCGACCCCGTTGGTGCGCACCAGCAGCCACGCGCCCGCCAGCAACCCAGCCACCACGGGCAGCGCTACAAATCCCGCATACTTCATCCGAAATGACATCGCCCGCCTGATTCGCCGAGGTTGGAGAGGCCGCACAAGAACCCGAAACCTAACCGCATCGCGGACAGGGATATTGGTCTTGGCGAGGCCCGGAACCTGTTATCAGGACCAGCTTACGCCAGCCTTACACTGCTTTGCACAACGACGGCGGTCGCAACCGAATTTACGTTGCAGCATAGGCGCTTTCATCTATTTCTTGTAGGCGCGAACCGAGCCGTCCATAGAAAAAACATAGCCTGTTTTGCGTGGCCGGGGCGGTCTGCCGAAATGCGCGTCGTTTGCACGTTGCCACTGCCCGCGGAGCGGTCCGTCCCGGAATTTCCGGAATAGCTGGCCTATCGCAATCGGGTGTGCGAACAGGCACGCTTAGGTACGGGCACGCTTGGGTGAAGACAGGATTGCTGCGATGCGCCTTCTGATCGTCGAGGACAATGTCGAGCTCTCGCGACTGCTCGCCAGCGGGCTGATGGCAGCGGGTTATGAATCCGATCTCGTCAACAGCGTGGCCGAGGCGCGCGATGCGCTGCGCAGCGTCAGTTATGCTGCCATGATCCTCGATCTCGGCCTGCCCGACGGCGATGGTCTGGCGGTGCTGTCGGAGCTTCGCCGCAGGAGCGACCCGTTGCCGGTCCTGGTGCTGACCGCGCGCAACGGTCTTCAGGATCGGGTCAACGGCCTGCGCAGCGGCGCGGATGATTATCTGGCCAAGCCATTCGCGCTGGAAGAACTGGTGGCGCGGCTCGAAGCCATCCTGCGCCGGCCCGGCCAGCTGCTCGGCTCGTCGCTGAAGCTCGCCAATCTCGTCTACGACACCGAGAGCAAGCAGGTGTTCGTCGACGGCGTTCCGCACGTCTTCTCGGCGCGCGAGACCTCGGTGCTGGAGATCCTGCTGCGGCGGCAAGGGCGGGTGGTGCCGAAGAAGAACGTCGAGGACCACATCTTCGGCCTGTCGGGCGAGGTCGCCTCGAATGCCGTGGAAGTCTACGTGTCGCGGCTGCGCAAGCTGCTCGCCGAACACCAGGCCAAGATCATCATCCATACCATTCGCGGCGTCGGCTATCTGATGGCGGAGGAGAAATAGGCGTGTTCCGCTTCGCGTCGCTGACCTCGCGGATCGTGTTCCTGCACATCGTGGCGGTCGCGGTCGCTGCGATCTTCCTGCCGCTGTTGCTGCTGTGGCTGCTGAATTCGGAGATCAACCAGCTGCATCGCGAGGCGATGCGCGATCAGGCCGCCGACCTCGGGCAGAACCTCTCTGTCGACGCCGCCGGCAAGGTCGTGCTCAACCTGCCGGACAGCCTGCGGGGGCTCTATTCCGACGCCTATGGCCGTTACCGCTATGACATCTACGATGCCGACGGCCAGTTGCTGTTCTCGTCGCATCGCGGCGCGCCGAGGCTGCCCGCCGCGGCCGACCGGATTTCCGGGGCCAGCGCCACCAAGCTGCTCGGCGGCCAGACACTGCGCATCCAGGTTGCCGAGGATCTGTCGCATCGCGACGTGATCATCGATGACATCGTCTCCAACTTCTTCCGGCGGGTTGGCTGGATCACCATCCCGATCCTCTTGATCCTGCTCGCCACCGACATCCTGATTTTCCGTCGCGCCGTGACGCCGTTATTGCGGGCCTCGGAGGAAGCCAGGAGCATCGGACCCGCCAGGACCGACATCCGTCTCCCCACCGAAGGGATTCCGAGCGAGATCCTGCCGCTGGTGACCGCCGTCAATCAGGCCTTCGACCGCCTGGAGGAGGGGTTTCACGTGCAGCGGCAGTTCACGGCCGATGCCGCGCATCAGCTTCGCACCCCGCTCGCGATCCTCAGGACCCGGATCGAGACGCTGGATGAAGCGAAGGGGACCAAGGAGCTGCATGCCGACATCGAGAGCATGAGCCGCATCGTCAGCCAGCTCCTGGAGATCGCCGAGCTCGATACGCTGGTGCTGGACCCCGGCGAGACCGCGGACCTGCGCGCGGTCTGCGCCGAGGTGGTCGGCTCGATCGCGCCCTATGCGCTGGCACAACGCAAGGACATCGCGCTGCGCGGCACCGATGGCCCGGTGCGGGTCAGGGGCAATGCCGAAATGCTACAGCGCGCGATCTTCAATCTGGCGGAGAACGCCATCAAGTACACCGCCGACGCGACCTCTGTCGATGTCGAGGTGCGCGAGGACGGCTCGGTGCAGGTGCGGGATTGCGGGCCGGGGATTGCGCCCGCCGAGCAAGGCCTGATCTTCCAGCGCTTCTGGCGCGGCGACCGCCAGCGCCAGCGCACGGATGGCGCCGGGCTCGGGCTGTCGATCGTCCGCGGCGTCGTCGAAGATCACGATGCGACGGTCAAGGTGGAGAACCTGCCGTCTGGCGGCGCCCAGTTCACGCTGGGCTTCCGCCTCGCGTAAGGCGGAGCCGGCTGCGGCCTGATCTCCGGCCTATTTCACCTTGCCATCGGACAGGTCCATGATCATGCGCGTGGTGAGGTACAGGCGTGGCACGATGCTGTTGAGCTGGACGTATTCAGCATCGTTGGAGTGCGCGCCGAAGCCGGACAGGCCCATGCCTTCCACCACGGCCCCTTTGCTTTTGAGGCCGGCGAACGCGGCGTCGGTGCCGCCGCCGGTAGCTCTCTCTGCCACGTTCATCGACAGGCCCAGTTCCTGGTAGATCGCCTTGCCATGGCCGGCCACGCGGCGCGAGGCGTCGGTGGCCTCGAGCGGCGGGCGGCGCACCTCGAACTTCAGGTCGACCTTGGAATCCGGCAACAGCCGGCTCTTGATTTTGTCTTGCAGCGCGGTCTGGAGCTCATCGAAATCGGAAACCTTGAGCGCGCGCGCGTCGGCCTGCGCCGAGGCGTCGGCGGGGATCACGTTGCGGTTGCTGCCGGCCTTGGACACCGTCCAGTTCAGCTTCAGGCCCTGCTCGGGCTTGGACAGGTCCTTCATCTGCAACACCTGGTAGGACAGCTCGTAGAGTGCATTCACGCCGCCTTCCGGCCGCGCGCCCGCATGCGACGACTTGCCATGCACGGTGAGATAGGCCGAGCCGATGCCGCTGGTGGCGAGGCGCAGCGTGCCGTTGGCATCGCTGCCCTCGAACGAAAACACGGCATCCTGCTCGGCCGCGAGGCGGGTAATGGTGCTGCGCCAGCCGGGCGAGGAGATTTCCTCATCGCCGTTGATCAGCACCGTCAGCGTGCCGTAGTTCCTGAAATTGAGCTTCTGCAGCAGGGCCACCGCATGGATGATGGTGGCAACGCCCTGCTTGTCGTCGGCAATGCCGAGGCCATAGGCCTTGTCGCCGTCGATGCGGAACGGTTGGTCCTTCAGCATGCCCTTGAGATACACCGTGTCCATGTGGGCGATCAGCATGATCTTCGCCTTGCCGGTGCCGGTGAAGACGGCCTGCACGGCGGGGCCGACCTTCTCGGGCGTGTCGTCCAGCCGGTAGACATCGGTGGAGTGCAGGATCTCCACCGTGCCGCCGATCTTCTTCAGTTCGCCAGCGACGTGCTCGGCAATCTGGTTGAGGCCCTCGATGTCCTTGCTGCCGGACTCGATCTGCACGAGGTCGCGCAGGGTGTCGAGCAGCGGCTGCTGCTCCTGCTGGGCCAGCGCGCGCAGATCGGCCTCCGGTGCGGCACGCGCGACGCCAGCGGCGAGGGCGAAGCCGAGCGAGAGCATCAGCGGGCGAACGAACGAGTGGGGGAATCGGGAGTAGGGCATAGACGGAGGTCTGTGAGTTGGGGACGATCCCTGTGTCTTCACAGGCCTCTCCATCGCCGTCAACCGTCACGGCATGCCGCGCTCATGCGAGGCATGCCGTGCGCCGATTATTGTTTCGGCTGGCCGAAATCGAGCGGTGGCAGGTCGATCTGCGGCACCTCGATCTTGACCTTGTTGAGGTCGACATCGATCGGCTTGTCGAGCAGCCCGGTGACGACGACCGGGAATGCGATCACCAGCGCCACCATGATCGCCTGCAACCCGATCCAGGGCATGGCGCCCCAGTAGATGTCGGAGCTCTTCACTTCCTTCGGCGCCACGCCGCGCAGATAGAACAGCGCGAAGCCGAACGGCGGATGCAGGAACGAGGTCTGCATGTTGACGCACAGCATCACGCCGAACCAGATCAGCGCGGCCTCGGGGCCCACCACCGGCGCCAGCACCTTCTGGGCGATCGGCGCGATCATCGGCAGGATGATGAACGCGATCTCGAAGAAGTCGAGGAAGAACGCCAGGAAGAAGATGAAGATGTTGATGAAGATCAGGAAGCCCCAGACGCCGCCGGGCAGCGAGGTCAGATGGTGCTCAAGCCAGGTGCCGCCGGACACGCCGAGGAACACCACCGAAAAGCAGGTCGAACCGATCAGGATGAAGGTGACCATGCAGGTGATGCGCATGGTGGTCTCATAGCCCTGCTTGATCAGGTCGCGCAGGTCCGGGATCTTCACCGCTTCGATGCAGATCCAGACCACGGCGATATAGGTGATCGCGAACGCCAGCTTGAAGATCAGGTTCTCGGTGTAGAGCATCGCGACGATGGTGCCGATGCCGCCGGCGATCACGCCAGCGATCAGCACCTTCCTGCCGGTCGCGCTGAAATCCTTGTGGTGGATGGCGGCGAGCACGATGGCGCCGACCGCGCCCATGGCGCCGGCCTCGGTCGGGGTCGCAAGGCCCATCATCATAGTGCCGAGCACGACGAAGATCAGCACCGCCGACGGGATGATGCCGAGCAGGCACTTCTTCCACAGCGCCCAGCCGGACAGCGTGCGCGCTTCGAGCGGCACCGCCGGTACGTGGCTCGGCTTGAAGATGCCGAGCAGGAAGGTGTAGCCGGCGAACAGCAGGATCTGGAACACCGACGGGCCCCAGGCGCCGAGATACATGTCGCCGACCGATTTGCCGAGCTGGTCGGCGAGCACGATGAGGACGAGAGAGGGGGGAACCAGTTGCGTGATGGTGCCGGACGCGGCCAGCACGCCGGTGATATAGCGGATGTTGTAGCCGTAACGGATCATCACCGGCATCGAGATCAGCGCCATCGCGATCACCTGCGCCGCCACGGTGCCGGTGATGGCGCCGAGGATGAAGCCGACGATGATCACCGAATAGCCGAGGCCGCCGCGAATCGGGCCGAACAGCTGGCCCATCGAGTCCAGCATGTCCTCGGCGAGCCCGCATCTCTCCAATATCGCGCCCATGAAGGTGAAGAACGGGATTGCGAGCAACAGCTCGTTGGACAGCACGCTGCCGAAGATGCGGCCCGGGATCGCCTGCAGGAAGTTGAGGTCGAAGAAGCCGAGATAGATCGACAGGAACCCGAACGACAGGCCGACCGCGGCGAGCGTGAATGCCACCGGATAGCCGATCAGCATCGCAACGATCAGGCCGCCGAACATCAGGGGCGGCATCATCTCCAGCGTGATCATTGCGTCGGCCTCTCATACTTCGCGTCGATGGTCACATAGCCCTGCAGCGCGGCGATCCGCTTGATCACCTCTGAGACGCCTTGCAACGCAAGCATCACGAAGCCGGACGGGACAACGAATTTGATCGGCCAGCGCAGCAGGCCGCCGGCATTGCCGCTCATCTCGCCGACCGCGTAGGCCTGGTAGAAGAACGGCCAGGACAGATAGGCGAGCAGCAGGCAGGACGGGATCAGGAAGAACAGCGTGCCGATCAGGTCGAGCCAGAGCTGGCCGCGTTCGGACAGCATCAGGTAGAGGATCTCGACGCGCACGTGCTCGTTGCGCTTGAAGGTGTAGGAGGCGCCGAACATCACGAGGATCGCGAACATGTACCACTGCGCCTCGAGCCAGCCGTTCGAGGAGTAGCTGAACGCGTAGCGGATCATGGCATTGCCGGCGCTGACCAGGCAGGCGATCAGCACGAGCAGGTTGCAGATGGTGCCGATCTTCTCGTTAAGTCGATCGATGGCCTGACTTAGAGCCAACAATGGGCGCATCACGATCTCCGCGGTCGCGCGGTCTGCGCGCCGAATATCTCTTCAAGCATCATCTGGCCGCCGCGCGCATGCACACGGAGCCACGGCTCATCTTCAGGAGCAGTTGCAAAACGATCTTCCTCCCCCGAAATCCGCTTCCGCCGTTGTTGGCTGCTCTTGGCTGCCGGATCGTCGGCGACAGCCGAGGGGGCAGCGGCCTATCCGGCCTGGCTAGCGTGAAAGCCGGGGCACCAAACCAGCGCGGTGGTGCGCCGTCAATCGGAAAATGGGCAAATTGACACCGCGCCAAACCGTTGTCCCGCCTCGGTAATCGGGGGACAGGGAAGGCATCGGAGGCGGGGTGGGGGCCGGCTCGCGTGAAGACGCGTCAAGACAAAAATCCAGCTAAAGCATGATCCGGAAAAGTGCGCGGCGGTTTTCCGAGAAGATCAAGCGAGCATGAGAAAGGCCGCAAGCTGCGGCCTTTTTGTATCGCATTGGCGATGAATCAAGCGAAGCTTGCCTTTGAGGATCGAACCTTGCGCCAGCTCATGAAGCCGAGACCCGCAAATCCGATGATCATCATTGCCCAGGTCGACGGCTCCGGAACGGCGCTGACCTGGTAGTTTCCGATTGCATAATCGAAACCAAATCCATCTCCCGGCGACTGCGACGTTAGACTCCAGTACAACTGTAGACTGAGGTTGCCGCTGTATGGTCCGAAATCCAGCGTGTCGTGGCTGAAGAAGGTCTCGGCGCTGGCCAAATCGTTCCATGCGTAGTTGTGGCCGGTGCCGTTGATCACGATATCCAACGTCATCGACGAGAAACCGTCACCGAGAACACCGTGATCGAGGAAGGTGAGGAGAACATTGCCATTCTGTGCAATATTCGAGAACTGGGCGGTGGTGGTGTAGGTCAAAGACTCACCGGAGCCACCATAGCCGATCGACATCCCGCCGATCGCGAGGGCTCCGCCCGTTGACGGCGACAGAATGGCGGTCGACAAGCTCTGACCCGCCAGGATCGATGGAACTGAAGCGATACCGGACGTGCCGATCGATACTTGGGTTACCGCGCTGGCCGGGCCGCCGACCGGCGAGTTGGCCGACGTGTAAGCCGATCCGAGCGAGCTTTGGGTTTGACTGCTCGCCTTGGCATACCCATTCGAGGCGCCCGCAATTCGCGCCGTTGCGGCCGCGGCGCCTCCTTGGATACCAAAACCGGTGCCACCGACCGCACTGGCGGTGCCAACGACATAGGCTGAGTTTGTCGTGGTCACATTGGTGAGTGCGTTCGCTGAACCGGCAGCGCCATAATTGCCACTATCAGAAAAGCCACTGGCTCCGCCTTTCGCGGAAGCAGAGGCGTTGATCGAGGAAGCCGCCGTATCGTTGATGGACAGCGTGGAGGAGCCGTTGCCGCCAGCACCGGCGGTGCCAACAGCCGGATAGCCGTTGCTGTAGGACGTGCCGCCGTTGCCGCCATTGGCGGACTGGTTAAGGTAAAGACTTCCGGTCGTCGACCCCGAGACGATGTTGTTGGCGTTTGCCGCCGCGCCATTGCCGCCGCTGGCGCCATAGTAGCCGGTGCCGCCTGCACCGCCGATGATGGTGCCGTTGACCTGGACGGCGCCACCGTTCGAACTGCCACTTGCGGTCGCGCTCGCACCGCCACCGGCTCCCCCGGTCCCACCGGCATAAGAGGCCGTGCCGCCGCTTCCACCGACTGCACTCGCGGTGACATTCGTGGAAGAGGAGTCTCCGGTTGCTGCGGAACTCGTTGCCGTCGCCGAGCCGCCCTGACCGCCTGGTCCCCCGGCGCCGCCCGCGCCCGGTGAAGTTGAAGCACCGCCAGATCCGCCTTTTGCAAAAGATGTCGCAGACGAGGACCCCGTAGCCACGGAAGTGGTCGTAGTGGCTGTCGCACCGCCTCCTGCACCGCCGGCTCCGGCATTGCCGCCGACCGCCCCGGATCCTCCGGCCCCTCCGGACCCGCCGTATGCTGCCGCGTTATTGCTGCTGTCGCCGGCGCCAGCCGCGGTGGCGTTAGCTGATCCGCCCACGCTGCCTTGTCCGCCTGGATCACCTGGGTTGACGCCATTTGCGCCGGCACTACCGGCAGCGCCGGATTCGGTATCGCTCGCGCCAAACGCGAGTTCCGGACAGGACAAAGCCACAAGAGCAATGGGCAGAGCCGCAGTGAGAAGCAAACGGCGAAGGGCTGATTTGATAATCATGGCCACCCCATTTTTTTTCGCTTCTATAACAATTTTTAGGTGAGTCAATAGAAAATACAATTTGAATTAGAATTAATCTCTAACTCAGATCGTTGGATTACTCGTCAAGGTCATCATGGCCGGGCGCGATGACGATTCAACCACGGCGATTGATGCCGACGATAATACCCGCGCAAACGGCCGCACATCGGGCAAGCCCTCGCAGTTTATACTTTTATTGGAGAGGGAACTCGGTGTGCCCGTCTTGCCGACACGAGGCGCGTCGTCGTCATCACGAATGTGGGGCGAGATGCGGCGGACGTGGAATGGGCAACTGACGCGTGCGCGTGACGCGGACGGCGATATGGTGTGATCCTGACGCCCTAGCCGCCGGTCACGCTCATATGGCGGCTGACGCTCGGGCGGTTGTGGCGGCGATCGATGATGAAGTCGTGGCCCTTCGGCTTCAATCCGATCGCGCGGTCGATCGCTGCGGAGAGCAGGTCGTTGTCCGCGGAGGCGCGCAGCGGCCGGCGCAGGTCGGAGGCATCCTCGTGGCCGAGGCAGGTGTGCAGCGTGCCGGTGCAGGTGATCCGCACCCGGTTACAGGCCTCGCAGAAATTGTGGGTCATCGGCGTGATGAAGCCGAGCTTGCCGCCGGTCTCGGCGACCCTGACGTAGCGGGCAGGGCCGCCGGTATCGTCGGCGAGGTCGGTCAGCGTGTAATGCTTCTCGAGCCGCGCGCGCATCAGCGACAGCGGAACATACTGATCGATCCGGCCTTCGCCGATATCGCCCATCGGCATCACCTCGATCAGCGTCAGCCCCATGCCCTTGCTGTGCGCCCATTGCATCAGCGCGGGGATCTCGTCCTCGTTCATGTTCTTCAACGCCACCGCGTTGATCTTGACCGCGAGCCCGGCCGAGCGTGCCGCCTCGATGCCGGACAACACCTTGTCGATGTCGCCCCAGCGGGTGATGGCGCGGAACTTGGCGGCATCCAGCGTGTCGAGCGAAACGTTCACCCGGCGCACGCCGCAATCGGCCAGCTCCTGCGCGAAGCGGGCGAGCTGCGAGCCGTTGGTGGTCAGGGTCAATTCGTCGAGTGCGCCGCTCGAGAGGTGGCGCGACAGCGAGCGCACCAGGCCCATCACATTGCGGCGGACCAGCGGCTCGCCGCCGGTGAGGCGGATCTTGCGCACGCCCTTGGCGACGAATGCCGAGCAGAGCCGGTCGAGCTCTTCCAGCGTCAGCAGATCGGCCTTGGGCAGGAACGTCATGTCTTCCGACATGCAGTAGAAGCAGCGCAGGTCGCAGCGGTCGGTGACGGAGACGCGCAGATAGCGGATCGTCCGGCCGAACGGATCGGTCATCGGACGAAACAGCGTGTCAGAATGCGCTTGCGTGGATCCGTTCATTCCGTTCGGGCCTTGCGATCCGTTCCCTGCCTGGTGAGCCGTGTCCGGCTCTTGAACGCAATCTATGCATGTTGGCACGCCGTCACAATGCGTTCCAAAGGATGATCCGCAACCTGCAAAGCGATAGATGAGGCATATCGCGCGATGCGTGATCGCAATCGCCGATGTGTTTCTTCCAAAACCAAAAACCCGGTTGTGGGCCGGGCTCTTGTGCAGTGCAATCGCGCGTACCTTGTTCGCGCGCGCCGGACCAGACGGCGCTAGCGGCTGGGTGCGGGTGCCGCGGCCGGCGGCGGAGCTGCCGGAGCAGGGAACGCCGAGTCAGGCGCTGCGGCGGCGGGCGCCGCTGCGGCCGGCTTCGGCTTCCTGTGCTTCGGGCGCATCTTGTGCGCGCGCGGCGGCGGGCCGGCGGGCTGCAACTGGGCGAACACCGGGCTCGGATCGAGCGTGGTGGTGGCCGGGCTGGTGAAGTCGCCCGGCGTGCGGGTCACCGTCACCGGTACATTTGCCGGCTGGAACTTCGGCATGTTGAAGGTGACGGAGAAATTGGTCTCCGGCGCCGGGATCGTCACGGAGCAGGGCGTCTTGCAGCCCGGTCCGATCGAGGTCACGGCATCCGCACCCTGCGGCGCAGAATCCAGCTGCACCTGCATCGGCGGCGGTGCCGACTTGAACGAATCCAATGAGAAGG
This sequence comes from Bradyrhizobium sp. UBA2491, assembly GCF_002341725.1. NCBI lineage: Bacteria > Pseudomonadati > Pseudomonadota > Alphaproteobacteria > Hyphomicrobiales > Nitrobacteraceae > Bradyrhizobium > Bradyrhizobium sp. UBA2491. Next base: position 72,282 of record NZ_DDOP01000001.1, on the reverse strand, counting down.
AGGAGCAGCCAGCCAGACTCAAACCGGCGGCCGCCAACACGATGATATGACGCATGATCCACACTCTACTGCGGCTATCAGCCACAATCCCCGCGGTAACCATAGGAGCGTCGGAACAGACGTGCAACAGCGCCTGGCCCGCTCGTTAAACGATGGTTAATGGCGGAATCGCATGGCAAAATATTGCCAAGTATTATCAATGTATTGCGGAATATTTATCGGGCGATGAGGCTGGCGACGGCATCCGGCAGATCGCGCATGTGGCTGATCAGCCGGTCGGGTTTCAGCTCGCTCATCGGTACGTTGGTATAGCCGAAATCGACCCCGATCACCGGGACCTGGGCGCGCCGGGCGACCCCGACATCGGGGCCGGCATCGCCGACCATGATCGCACCGGGCAGCTGGCCGCCGGCGCGAGCCACCGTCTCGCGCAGGATCGCCGGGTCGGGCTTGGCGACGCCGAACGTGTCCTGGCCGCAGATCGCGGCGAAACGCGGGGTCAGGCCAAGCCGATCGAGCAGCAGCTTGGACAGCCATTCCAACTTGTTGGTGCAGACCGCGAAGCGATGGCCCTTGGCCGCGAGCAGGTCGAGCGCGGCTTCGAGCCCCTCGAACGGGCGCGAGCCGTCGGCGATGTGCTTGGCGTAATAGTCGACGAAATCCACGGTCAGGCGGTCGAGATCGGCGACGGTGACCTCGCGTCCATCTACTTCGAGCCCGCGCTCAAGCAGCTTGCGCGCGCCGGCGCCGATCATGTTGCGCGCCGCCGACAGCGGCACCGGCCGCAGACCCTCGCGGTCGAGCACGTAATTGAGCGCGCTGATCAGGTCGGGCGCGGTGTCGACCAGCGTGCCGTCGAGATCGAACACGATGATGGGGGGAGCGGAAGCGGACATGATGCTTTTCGCTATCGGGCCGTGCGCCGCGATGCAAGAGTAGATGTCAACGTGTCATGAATTGGGGAGGCATTGGTGCGGGAACTTGCCGGAAAGGGCGCTTTTGTCACCGGCGCGGCCAGCGGAATCGGACTGGCGATGGCGACCGCATTCGCCCGCGAAGGCATGAAGGTGATGCTTGCCGACATCGAGAACGGCGCGCTCGACAAGGCCGTCGCTGGGTTGCGCGCCACCGGGGCGAACGCCCATGGCATCGTCTGCGATGTCGCCGACCCCGCCAGCGTCGACGGCGCGGCGCAGGCCTCCTTCCTCGCTTTGGGCAACATCCACATCGTCTGCAACAATGCCGGTGTCGCGGCCGGCGGCGGCCTTGAGCGGATCTCGGTCGACGACTGGCGTTGGGTGGTCGACGTCAACCTGATGGGCGTGGTTCACGGGATCAGGAGCTTCCTGCCGCATATCCGCAAGCACGGCGAGGGCGGTCACTTCGTCAACACGGCATCGATGGCCGGGATGAATGCCGGGCTCGGTCTCAGCCCCTATTCGGCGACCAAATTCGCCGTCGTCAGCATCTCCGAGGGGCTGTGGGCGCAACTCAAGCCGCTCGGCATCGGCGTCAGCGTGCTCTGTCCGAGCTATGTCCGGACCCGGATCGGCGACAGCGGCCGCAACCGGCCCGAGCATTACGGCCCGACCCGGCGCCACGATCCCGCGAGCATCGAGGCCGCCATCGTTGCCGAGATCGGCCGCCGCATCGAGGCCGGCCTCGATCCGGCGACGGTCGCCGCACAGGTGCTGGCCGCGATCCGCGAGCAGCGGCTCTATGTTTTCACCCATCCTGGGATGCGAGCCGAGGTCGAGGAGCGTTTTTCGGCGATTTTGGCCGCAATGGACGCGGTTTCCGACTAAGGATGGCCTGTTGTTGGCGCTATTCCTGCCCGTGAATCGAGGCTAGATATGCGCCCGCCGGGCCGCCCGATGGCGTGCCCGCAACGACAAGGGGCTAACGGCACGTGGATATGGATGCACTGAAACGCCAGGCGGCGGCGCGTGCGCTCGAAGAGGTGCGCGACGGCATGAAGCTCGGGCTCGGCACCGGGTCGACCGCCAAGCATTTCGTCGAACTGCTCGGCGACAAGGTCCGCTCGGGCCTGAAGGTGATCGGCGTGCCGACTTCGGAGGCGACACGGGCGGATGCGATCCGCTGCGGCGTGCCGCTGACCACGCTCGACGAGGTCGACCATCTCGACCTTACCGTCGACGGTGCCGACGAGATCGACCCCGCGCTCAATTTGATCAAGGGCGGCGGCGGCGCGCTGCTGCGCGAGAAGATCGTGGCGGCCGCCAGTGCTCGCATGATCGTGATTGCCGATGACAGCAAATGGGTCGACGTGCTCGGACGCTTTCCGCTGCCGGTCGAGGTGATTCCGTTCGGGCTGCGCGCGACCCAGGCCGCGATGGCGCGGGCGTTCGCCGAAGCCGGCGTGTCCGGCGAAATGGTCATCCGGAAGGGCAAGGACGGTCACGTTTTTGTCACCGATGGCGGCCACTGGATCGTCGATGCCCATCTCGGCCGGATCGGCGACCCGCCGCGTCTTGCCGATCTGCTCAGCGCCATACCGGGCGTGGTCGAGCACGGCCTGTTCATCGGGCTTGGGAGCGTCGCCATTCTGGCCGGCGCGCAGGGAATTCGGGTTGTTGAACGGCGATGACGCCGCAAGCAAGGAGACTTGGAATGAAGCGTTTCTCGGGACTTTTGTCGGCGGTGGCCCTGTCGGCCGGACTGGCGGTCGCGGCCGCGCCGGCAATGGCGCAGCAGCAGCCCGCGCCGCCCAGCGTCAAGCAGTCGTCGCCGGCGGCGGTCGCGGCCGCCAAAGAGATCCTGGCGATGAAGAATGTCGGCGTCATGTATGCCGGCGCCGTTCCCGGCATCATCGAGAAGACCAAGACCGGTCTGCTCCAGCAATATCTCAACTACCAGAAGGATCTCGACGAGGTCGCGGTGATCATCGCCAAGAACTTCGCCGGCCGCGAGAAGGAGATCGGCGACGGCATGGCGCAGATCTACGCTTCCGAATTCACCGAGAAGGAGCTGGTTGATCTGGTGGCGTTCTACAAGACGCCGCTCGGCCAGAAGCTTTTGACCTCCGAGCCCAAGGCCATCAACGAGTCGCTGCAATATATGCAGCAATGGGCCCAGCAGTTCGGCGTGCTCGTCAACGCCCAGTTCAAGGCCGAGATGAAGAAGCGCGGCAAGGATATCTGAGAACGATACCTATATGCCTGTGACCTCGCCCCGCTCGCGGGGCGAGGGTGAGGAGAGAGGTGCCATGACTGGGTACAAAAATGGCCGAGTTTGACGTCGACCTGTTTGTCATCGGTGGCGGTTCGGGCGGGGTTCGCGCCGCGCGCATCGCCGCCAATTATGGCGCCAGGGTCATGGTCGCCGAAGAGTACCGGATGGGCGGCACCTGCGTGATCCGCGGCTGCGTGCCGAAGAAGCTGTTCGTGATCGGCAGCCACGTCCACCAGGAAATCGAGGACGCCGCCGGGTTCGGCTGGAGCATCGGCCAGGTCTCGTTCGACTGGGCCACGCTGGTCGCCAACAAGGACAAGGAGATCGCCCGGCTCGAGGGCGCCTACACCACCAATGTCGAAAAGTCGGGCGCACGGATCGTCAAGACCCGCGCGGTGCTGGAGGACGCCCACACGATCAAGCTCGCCACCGGCGAGAAGGTCACCGCAAAATACATCCTGATCGCGACCGGCGGCGCGCCCAATCACGGGCCGGCGATCCCCGGCATCGAGCATGTGATCTCCTCCAACGAGGCGTTTCACCTGAAAGAGCTGCCGAAGCGGATCGTGATCCAGGGCGGTGGCTACATCGCGCTGGAATTCGCCGGCATCTTCGCAGGCTTCGGCTCCGACGTCACGGTGGTCTATCGTGGCGACAACATCCTGCGCGGCTTCGACGAAGACGTGCGTAAGCATGTCCGCAGCGAGATGGAGAAGCGGGGCATCACCATCATCACCGGCTGCACGGTGACCAAGGTCGACAGGCACGGCCGTGACTACACTACCCATCTGTCGAGCGGTTCGAGCATCGCCTCCGACCAGGTGATGTTCGCGATCGGCCGCCATCCCAACGTCGCCAATCTCGGATTGGAAGCCGCGGGCGTCGCCATCAATCCCGCCAATGGCGGCATCCAGGTCGACGGCTGGTCGAAGACCTCGGTCGACAACATCTACGCGGTCGGCGACGTCACCCACCGCGCCAACCTGACCCCGGTTGCGATCCGCGAGGGCCATGCCTTCGCCGACACCATGTTCGGCAAGCGCCCGGTGCAGGTCGACCACGCCACGATCCCGACCGCGGTGTTCTCGCAGCCCGAGGTGGGCACGGTTGGTCTCACGGAAGAAGAGGCGCGCGCGCAGTTCAGCCACGTCGACATCTACAAGACCGATTTCCGCCCGATCAAGGCGACCATGTCCGGCCGTGACACCCGCGTGCTGATGAAACTGGTGGTCGACGGCGCGAGCGACCGCGTGCTCGGCTGCCACATCGTCGGCGATGCCGCCGCCGAGATCATCCAGGCGGTCGCGATCGCGGTGAAGATGAAGGCGACGAAAGCTGATTTCGACGCCACCATCGCGCTGCACCCAACCGCGTCGGAAGAACTGGTGACGATGCGCACCCCGACCGCACGCCACGTCCGCCAGGCCGCGGAGTAGGGCGTCGCATATCGCGACGACACGGTTCGTCGCGATGAAACATTCAGACATGTCCGGCTAGCGCGCGGTCGGTGACCGGCGTTGTGGTGGTTCTGCATCCGCTAACCCGGGCCGCCGTGCGGGACAATCGTTCCGATACAAGGAACCCAACGCTCTCGTTCTGATTGTTACCCGGTACCGGTTTCATCAGAAGGGGATGCTGCCATGTCTGACCTTGGTTTGATGACGCGCAAGTCGGTTGCCTCCATCATCGCCGAGGCGGGCGAGCAGGCGCTGGGCAAGACGCTCGGCGCGCTGAGCATCACGGCGCTCGGGATCGGCTGCATCATCGGCGCCGGCATCTTCGTGCTCACCGGCACCGCTGCGGCGCACTACGCCGGCCCCGCGATCATGCTCTCCTTCGTCGTCGGCGGCATCGCCTGTGCGTTCGTCGGCCTGTGCTACGCGGAGCTCGCGGCACTGCTGCCGGTCTCCGGCAGCACTTACACCTATACTTATGCGACCTTGGGCGAGATCTTCGCATGGATCATCGGCTGGGACCTGATCCTCGAATACGCGATGGGCGCCTCCACCGTCGCGGTCGGCTGGTCGGGCTACATCGTCTCGCTGCTGCATAATTTCGGCATCAACATCCCGCCGCAATATGCCGCGGCGCCCTGGACCGAGGCCAAGCTGCCGGACGGCACGACCGTGCAAGGCATCGTCAATCTGCCGGCGGCGCTGATCGTCCTGTTGCTCACCGCCATGCTGATCGGTGGCACCAGGGAATCGGCGCGGCTCAACAACGTCATGGTCGGCATCAAGCTCACCGTCGTGCTGGCTTTCATCCTGTTCGGCGTTGGATACGTTACGCCAGCGAACTGGCATCCCTTCATTCCCGACAACACCGGCACGTTCGGCCAGTTCGGCTGGACCGGCGTGATGCGCGGCGCCTCGGTGGTGTTCTTCGCCTTCATCGGCTTCGATGCGGTCTCGACCGCGGCGCAGGAAGCCAAGCATCCGCAGACCGACATGCCGATCGGCATCCTCGGCTCGCTGCTGATCTGCACCATCCTTTATGTCGCGGTCGCGGGCGTGCTCACCGGCCTCGTGCCCTATACCGAGCTCGGCGTCGCCGACCCGATCGCCAAGGGCGTCGACGTCATCGGCCAGACCTGGTTCTCGGTGCTGATCAAGATCGGCGCGCTGTCCGGCCTCACCACGGTCATCCTGGTGCTGCTGTATGGCCAGAGCCGCATCTTCTTCCAGATCGCCAAGGACGGCCTGCTGCCCAGGATGTTCTCCGACGTGCATCCCTCGCTCGGGACGCCATACAAGAGCCAGCTCCTGATCGGGATCGTGGTGGCGATCGTCGCGGCGCTGACCCCGATCGACATCCTGGGTGAAATGGTCTCGATCGGCACGCTGTTCGCGTTCGTGCTGGTCTGCGGCGCGGTGATCTATCTGCGCCGGAGCGATGCCCAGGTCACGCGTCCGTTCCGCACGCCTGCGGTGCCGGTGGTGCCGCTGCTCGGCATGGGCTTCTCGATCCTGCTGATGGTATTCCTGCCTTGGGAGACTTGGCTGCGTCTCATCGTCTGGCTGGTGATCGGCCTCGGCCTCTACTTCGCCTACGGCCGCCGCCACTCGGTGCTGCTCAATGGTGAGGCACCGCGCGGCTCGACCGGCTGAGATATTGCGACCGGAAACGGTGAGTTGCCGCGCGACAATCTTGCCGTGGCGCGGCGTTGGGTGCAGCATTGCGGGAACATCGCAGCGGGGGCGTGCCCGCATTCATTTTGGAACATAGCGCCGGCCCGGAAGTTCCTTTTGCAAACCATTTTGTAAATCCAAGGATTGAGGGAGCCGCCCATGACAGGTCCCACCGAGCAAGAAATTCGCACCCGCGCCTATGAGCTGTGGAAGGATGCCGGCGAACCGCCGGGCCAGATGGATCAACTCTGGTACCAGGCCGAAAAGGAATTGCTGGCGCGCAAGGCCGCCAACGGGAACGGCAATGGCAGCGGCAACGGTAAGAGCGAAGCTGAAGCGCACGGCGAATTGAGCCGCCACAAGCCGACGACGTATCAGTAGAAGAGGTCGCGGGTATGGTGGATTGGGGCCGGGGCCAGCGTAATCCACCATCCAGCAAGCAGCGGCGCCAAAGGCGAACCTGCCCTGCAATGCGGCAACTGGAGCCGCTTCTGTTCGATCACAACACTTTCATCTTTGCGGCCGTCACAGTCACCTCGACCAGCCAGCCCGGTTCGACGAGTCCGACGATCTGCGAGCGGGTTCGCGTCGGCAAATGAGGCTGCTGCGTCGATCCAAAATACTCCCAATACACGTCCGAGAAGGCTTTGTAGTCGGGCCTGTTGCCGTTTTTCGGATCGGCGACAAACAGGCCTTGCATAACGACGATGTCCGCCATCGAGAAGCCACGGCTCAGCAAGATCTTCGATATCTGGTCAAAGATGCTGCGGGTTTGTGCGCGCGTATCGCCGAAGTGCTCGATGGTGTCGGAGGGAGCGCCGGGGTTCAATGGTAATGCCCCGACGCCGCTCAGGACGATGGTCGCGGCATTGGGCGGAATCTCGATCGATTCCGAGAATTCTCGGGCCCAAGATTCCGTAAGCGACGCCGGCGTGCCGTGCCGGAGGATGGTATTCGTCATTGAGATTTCCCCATTGTAGACGGAGCACGGATTCAGCCCCGCCATGTGGTGAGCATCACAAACGTGCTGGCGATGCCGCGCAGCTGCACGGAAGTTCGTGTCATTTTTGAATGTCATCCCCCCGGTGATTGCCCACTGCCTCGACGGCCTTCGCTGCGGAACCGAAGACCATGAGACTGAGTGTCGCCAACAGCCACACGCCGATGCCGCCATAGAGCATCACCCAATCGAAGCCTTGGACGAGCGCCGTGCGGATGACATCGACCGATAGATCAATCTTGAATGTTGTCGCGATCGTCTGATCAATATCCGCGAGGTTTCCGGAAGCGATGGCTCCTGCCAGCGCGTCCAGTTGCCGTGCATCAACAGATGGCGGCAAAGTATTTCTCAGATAAGAGGCGATTCCCTTGAGCAAGATCAGCCCCATCACGGCGATGTGGATGGCAAAGGTGATCAGTCGAGCGCTCATATCAATGCCGGACGCCATGCCTCCCTTATCGGGAGTAATTGAGCCCGTGATCGTGCTCGTCACCGGTGTGTTGGTGATGCCAAGTCCAACACCCGCCACCAAACAACCTGGGAGTATCGTCAGCCAGGTGGCGCTGCCTTGTTTCATCAGAAAGAAGCCCAGGCCGATGGTGAAGAGCCCCAGCGGAATGATCAGGCGCGGGTGATATCGATACGAAAGGCGTTCAGCCAATGGGGGCACGATCAATGTTGGCAGTGTATAGGCCAGCATGCAGATTCCGACAGTTTCGTCACCGTAGCCCAAGGCGCTATGGAAATACATCGGCAGGTAAATGTTGAATGGCCAGAAGCTAACGTTCATTGCGATGGAGCCAACGAGCGCTCCGGATAGAGGGCGTATGCTCAACACCGAAAAATCGAACATGGGATATGTGAGTTTACTCTCAACAAACATAAACCCGGTGAAGCTGATGGCAGCTATCAGCAAGACGCTGAGCGCCATAATGCTGGTAAAGCCGAGATGCTGCCCCCGCGTAATGAAGTAGGTCAGGCTAAGAACGGCAAGGGAAAGTGTGAGGATGCCGGGGAGGTCGAGCCTCGCCGCTCCATCGTTGTGAGACTCTTCCACGCCTCCAGAAGCCAACAATACCGTCAGTATGCTGAGCGGTACATGGACTAAGAAGATCCAGCGCCAGTTCGCCAGAGCGATGAGCGCGCTACCAACGAGCGGACCCAGGCCGAGACCAACTCCGAAGACCAGACCCCAAATGGCGAAGGCCCGGCCGCGCTCTCGCCCTGCCTGGAACTGATGGGAAAGGATGGCGATCTGACAAATCATCATCGCGCCGCCACCCAAACCTTGGAGAAAGCGGCTGATCAAGAGAAGGGACGCGCTTTGCGCTAGGCCGCACGATAGCGATGCTGTCCCGAAGAAAGCGAGACTGAGAAGAAATACGCGCTTTCGTCCGTAGCGGTCGGCCAGTGCTCCGGTGGCCATCAGTACGGTCGTGCAGGCGATCGTGTATGCGTTCATGACCCACTGCATGGTCTCGAAATCGCCCTGCAGGGCCGTCTCGATCGTGGGAAGCGCCACAGGCACGCTGGAAATTTCCAGGTGGAACATTACGCCTGCCAGGCAGACGGCGATCAACACGGCGGTTTGCCGATAGGGTGTCGGGACGAACATCGCACGCTCACTGCAGATGGGATTTCGGAAGCTTGGACACTCGGTGGGGAATCCAACGGTCACGATCCACCTAGACGCTCGCTCATTCCGGATAAATGGGCTATGATTTCGGTCTGAGTGGACTATACGGTCCGCAATCAGTGGCTATCGATGATGAACAATTTGAATTGGGTGCAGTCGTTCGTGCACGTCGCGGAAACGCGAAGCTTTGTCGCGGCGGCCAGGCACCTCGGAGTATCAGCCTCGGCGGTCGGCAAAAATGTCGCTCGATTGGAGGCGCATTTGCGCATCCGGTTGTTTCATCGCAGCACTCGCAGCGTGACACTCACTGCGGAGGGCGCTTCCCTTCTGGAGCGATGCCGCCGCATCCTCGAAGAGCTGGAAGCGGCCGAGACGGAATTGCTGCAGAGCTCCGAGGCGCCTCGCGGCAAGCTACGCATCAGCTTGCCGCTCACCAGTATGGTGACCCCCAAGCTTCTTTCCGATTTTCATCGGCGTTACCCGGAAATCGAGCTGGCGTTGGATTACTCGGATCGGCTCGTCGATGTTATTGAGGAAGGATTCGATGTGGTTTTGCGGACGGGGCAACCCCGCGATTCTCGCCTGGCCGTCCGCTTATTGGGGGCCTGCCGCCGTTTCGTGGTCGGAGCACCGAGTTACTTCGACCAATACGGCGTACCAAAGCAGCCTCGGGACCTCGGACATCACACCCTGCTGCTCTATCGCTATCCAAGCAGTGGGAAAATCCAGCCATGGCCATTTTCCGATGGAACACCTATGGCCGGATTGAAGTCAAAGACTCCAATCGTTTCCAACATGAGCCCATCTCTTCTTGAAATGGCGTGCGATGGGATTGGTATCGCGTGTCTATTGGACTACGAGGTGCGGGACAAACTTGAAGAAGGGTTGTTGCAGTCTATCCCAGATATGCTTTCGGTCTCGACCGTTACCTACCAAATGCTTTGGCCACCGAGTCGGCGGCTCTCGCCCAAGGTGAGGGCCTTCGTGGATTTTGTAGCCGACACGGCCTTTCGATAGTGCCTCCGGGTGCCTGATCTCGCCGGGACGACACGCGTCTATCCCTCCTTCTCCAGCCATTCCGCGGCGCCGCGCCACAGCGTGTCGCGGTGGTCGTTGCGGAAGAAGCCGAAATGGCCGACCGTCTTGGCGCCGACATCGGTGGGACTGATGGCGATGATCTCGGGCGTGATCGAGGTGAAGGCCGAGCACAGCAATTCGACCGCGGGCCGCGTCGCCCAGGTGTCGTCGGTCATGCTGATCGCACGCAGCCTGCCCTTGAACTTCGGAAAATTCTCGCGCGCGGCAAGTGCTGGATCGTCGAGCAGATAGCGCTCGCGCATCACCCAGCCGCGCCACTGCTCGAACACGCCCCCCGGCAGGTCCATGCCGAGCCCGGACCAGCCCGGCACATAGCCGAGCGTGCGCGCCAGCGGCAGGCCGATGCCGTTCATGAAGGCGACCACGCGATAGCGTTCGGGCGAGGCCATCAGCTTCCAATGTGCGGCCTGCGCCGCGACCAGCAGCGCACGCGGGATCTCGGTATTGTTGGGCAACAGGCCGAGCGCCTGGCCGCCGAAGGAGTGGCCGACATAGGCGAAGGACAGGTCGCGGTAGCGCTCGCGCATCCAGCGCACCGCGGCGGTGGCGTCGAGCGCGGCCCAGTCCGCCATCGTGGCCTTGAAGCCGGCCAGCGACTTCGGCCTGTTGCGGCCGGTCGCCGCCATCGGCCTGCTGTCGCCGGTGCCGCGGTAGTCATAGGTCAGCACCGCCGAGCCGCGGCGGGCGAGGTAGCCGGCAAAGCCGCGATAGACCTTGCGGGGCACTGCGGTCGCCGAGTTGATCAGGACGGCGTGGCGCTTCTTGCCGCGCGGCAGGAACAGCGTCGCGGCGAGCGGATAGCCGTCCGCGGCCGGCATGACGATGTCGTCGCTAAAAACGTCGTCCAGCGCGGCGGAGGCCACGGCGATTTCCCCGGCATTCATGGTATGGTCCAGCAAATGCGAATTCGCATTCTCCTGCAAGAGCTTGACGCGATTGCAGGAATCCTTCTAGCCGGAGGCCGGGGGCCTGTGTATAAGCCGGGCTTTCGCTATGCCCGCGATTAAGTCGCGGTTTTTGCTCAGGAGTTGACCTCATGTCCGAGCGGTGGACACCCGATAGCTGGCGCGCCAAGAAGGTGCTTCAGGTGCCCGATTATCCCGATGCCAAGGCATTGGCCGATGTCGAGGCGCAGCTGGCGACCTTTCCGCCGCTAGTGTTCGCGGGCGAGGCGCGCAACCTGAAAAGGGCGCTCGGCCGGGTCGCGGCCGGCGAGGCCTTCCTGTTGCAGGGCGGCGACTGTGCCGAGAGCTTCGCCGAGCACGGCGCCAACAATATCCGCGACTTCTTCCGCGTGCTGCTGCAAATGGCCGTGGTCATGACCTATGCCGGCGCGCTGCCGGTGGTGAAGGTCGGCCGCATCGCCGGGCAATTCGCCAAACCGCGTTCGTCGCCGACCGAGAAGCAGGGCGACGTCGAGCTGCCGAGCTATCGCGGCGACATCGTCAACGACATCGCCTTCACGGCGGAAGCGCGTATCCCCGATCCGCAGCGCCAGCTGATGGCCTATCGGCAATCCGCGGCGACGCTGAACCTGCTGCGCGCCTTCGCCACCGGCGGCTTCGCCAATCTCGGCAGCGTGCATCAGTGGATGCTCGGCTTCCTGAAGGATTCGCCGCAGTCCCGCCGCTACAAGGAACTGGCCGACCGCATCTCGGACGCGCTGAACTTCATGCGCGCCTGCGGCCTCGATCTGGAGAGCCATCCGGAGCTACGCGCCACCGATTTCTACACCAGCCACGAGGCGCTGCTGCTCGGCTACGAGCAGGCGATGACGCGGGTCGATTCCACCACCGGCGACTGGTACGCGACATCAGGCCACATGATCTGGATCGGCGACCGCACCCGCCAGCTCGATCACGGCCATGTCGAGTATTTCCGCGGCATCAAGAACCCGATCGGCCTGAAATGCGGCCCGTCGCTGAAGCCGGACGAGCTCTTGAAGCTGATCGACATCCTCAATCCCGACAATGAGCCGGGACGGCTGACCCTGATCAACCGGTTCGGCGCCGACAAGGTCGGCGACCATCTGCCCGGTCTGATCCGCGCCGTGCAGCGCGAGGGCCGCGTCGTGGTGTGGTCGTGCGATCCGATGCACGGCAACACCATCACCTCGACCTCGGGCTACAAGACGCGGCCGTTCGACCGCGTGCTGGCGGAGGTGAAGTCGTTCTTCGCGATCCATGCCGCCGAGGGCACCCATGCCGGCGGCGTGCATCTGGAGATGACCGGGCAGGATGTCACCGAATGCATCGGCGGCGCGCGCGCCATCACCGACGAGGATCTCAACGACCGCTACCACACGGTCTGCGATCCGCGTCTCAATGCCGAACAGTCGATCGACATGGCCTTCCTGATCGCCGAGCTCCTGAAGCAGGAGCGCGCCGGCAAGGTCAAACCGATGCCGGCCGCCGCGGGCTTGTGATTTGGGGCAGGTGAGGGCGGTGACTTGAGGGCAGTGACTTGCTGAGGTTCTGGCGAGCCACCATCAACTCGCGCAACGGGCTGGCATTCGCCATCCGCTCGGAGCAGGCTATCCGCGAGGAGGTGGTGGCGCTGGTGCTGTCGGTGCCGCTGGCCTGGCTGGTCGGCGCCACCGTGATGCGCCGGGTCGAATTGGTTGCGACCGTGGTACTGGTGCTTGTGATCGAGCTGCTCAACACTGCGATCGAGAAGCTCGCCGACCGCCTGACCCTCGATCACGATCCGCAGATCGGGCGGGTCAAGGACATGGGATCGGCCGCCGTCGGCGTCGCGCTGATCATGGCCGGGCTGTTCTGGCTGTTCGCCCTCGCTGAACGCATGGGCGCGTTCTAATCCAAGCAGATTGAAGTTTGCTCTTGTGCGGGACAACATAACGGTATGAGCGAACAACAGATCAAGATCACCCTGGCGCAACTCAACCCGACGGTCGGTGACGTCGCCGGCAACGCCGCGAAGGCGCGCCTCGCGCGCGACAAGGCGAAAGCCGACGGCGCCGATCTCGTCGTGCTCTCGGAGCTGTTCATCGCCGGCTATCCGCCGGAGGACCTGGTGCTCAAGCCGGCGTTCCAGTCGGCCTGCCGCGCCGCGATCGAGGAACTGGCGCGTGAGACCGCCGATGGCGGGCCGGCCATGCTGATCGGCACGCCCTGGGTCGATGACGGCAAGCTTTACAATGCCTGCGCGCTGCTCGACGGCGGCCGCATCGCCGCGTTGCGCTTCAAGGCCAATCTGCCGAATTACGGCGTGTTCGACGAGAAGCGGCTGTTCGCCCGCGGCCCGGCGCCGGGCCCGGTGACGGTGCGCGGCGTGCGCATCGGCGTGCCGATCTGCGAGGACATCTGGCTCGAAGAGTCAGAGGAATACGAGAACGTCGTCGAATGTCTCGCCGAGACCGGCGCCGAAATCCTGGTGGTGCCGAACGGCTCGCCCTATGCCCGCGACAAGGCCGATCTCCGGCTGTCCATCGTGGTGGCGCGGGTCACCGAGAGCGGGCTGCCGCTGATCTATTTGAACGAGATTGGCGGCCAGGACGAGCTGATCTTCGACGGCGCGTCGTTCGCGCTGAATGCCGATCTCTCGGTCGCGGCACAGTTGCCGGCGTTCGAGGAGAACGTGACCACGCTGGTCTGGCGCAAGACCGCGGATGGCTGGCGCTGCTCCGGCCCGATCATGACGCAGCTCGAGGGCGACAAGGCCGACTATGCGGCCTGCGTGCTCGGCCTGCGCGACTATGTCCGCAAGAACGGCTTTCCGGGGGTGCTGCTCGGCGTTTCCGGCGGCATCGATTCGGCGCTGTGCGCGGCGATCGCGGTCGATGCGCTCGGCGCCGACAAGGTGCGCGGCGTGATGCTGCCGTTCCGCTACACCGCACAGGTGTCGCTCGACGATGCGGCCAAGCTCGCGAAAGAGCTCGGCATCCGTTACGAAATCCTGCCGATCGCGGACGCCGTCAACGGCTTCGAGAAGATCCTGGCGCCGGTGTTCGAAGGGCTGGAACGCGACATCACCGAGGAGAATTTGCAGGCGCGTGCCCGCGGCACGCTGTTGATGGCGATCTCCAACAAGACCGGCGCCATGGTGGTGACCACCGGCAACAAGTCGGAAATGTCGGTTGGCTACGCCACGCTGTACGGCGACATGAATGGCGGCTTCAACCCGATCAAGGACATCTACAAGACCGAGGTGTTCCGCCTGTCGAGCCTGCGCAATGCCTGGAAACCGGACGGCGCGCTCGGGCCGTCGGGCGAGGTGATCCCGGTCAACATCATCATCCGGCCGCCGACCGCCGAATTGCGCGAGAACCAGACCGACCAGGATTCGCTGCCGCCCTACGACGTGCTGGATGCGATCCTGGAGCGGCTGGTGGAGCGCGAGGAGCCGCTGGCCTCGATCATCGCCGCCGGCTTCGACCGCGACGTGGTGACCCGGGTCGACCGCCTGCTCAACATCGCCGAATACAAGCGGCGGCAGGCCGCGCCGGGTGTCAAGGTGACGCGGAAGAATTTCGGCCGCGACCGCCGCTATCCGATCACCAACCGCTTCCGCGATTTCGGCAAGGCCTTGCCGGAGCCGGACGACAAGCTCGTGACGCGCGGCTCGCGCGCGTCGGCCGAAGCGTTCGAAGGGTAGGGCACCCCGGCCGACGCGTCGGCGTCTGCGCGGCGATGCTCAAACCAGACGGAGCAGGCTTTACTGCTTCTTCTGCTGGATGAAGGTCGGGCCGACCGAGCGGATCTGGCCGTCGCTCGACGCCGCAGCCGGCGCGCCGGCATCGGCAGCCGCGGGCTGCTGCGCCGTTGCGGGCGCCCCCTTCTTGCCGGCGGCCTTGCTCTGGGCGCGCTGTTGCATCTTCCGCGCGCTCTCCTCGGTGACGATGATGTCGCCCTGCTGCGCAGCGGTTGCGGGGTCGTCGACCGCCTTCAGCGCCTCCGCCCAGCTCTGGCCGGCCGGCTTGCACGAGCAGGACGGATTGAACTCGGTGCGGTACTTGAACGCGTTCGGCAGCGACGAGTAGGACTGGCCGCTGATCGAGACCGCCTGGTTGATGTCCTCGCCGGGATTGCGATAGGCGAACAGGCTGGCCTCGGCGGCCGGGCACTGCGCCTTGCAGACCTGCTCGTCGGCGGCAAAGCGTGCCTGCGAGGTCGCGAACGAGATCGGGAAGTAGGCGCCATCGCAGGTGCGGACGCAGACGGTGCGGAAGGTGCCCGACGGCCCGCCATATTGTGCATCCGGCGGGGGCAGCGGATTGTTCGGATTGCCGCCACCGCCGCCGCCGAACAGGTTCTCGAGGAAGTTGCCGGGGCCGCGCGCGGCGGCGGCGTATTGCGGGCCGCAATTGTTCTGCGCGAGCGCGGTCAGGACCGAGCGGCGCTGGTTCTCGCGGTCGGCTCCGCCGAGCCCGCCGGTGCGCAGCCGCTCGAGACTGGCGGTCATCTGGTCGAGATTGGCGCGCATCTGCTGGATCTGGTTGTTGACCGGTCCGCACTGCGCCGAGTTGTTATTAAAGAGCGAGAAAAACCCGGAGCTGTCGCAGCCCATGCGGCGGGCCTGCGCCGTCACGCGATCGAGCTCCCCCTGCTGGCGGGTTGCCGCATCCTGATAGCGGCGGATCTGCTCGTCCTTGGCCGGATCACCACCGCCGCCGCCACGGTCGATCGCCGCCAGCTGGCCCTCCAGCCGGCTGCACATCGGATTGGCCTGCGGGGCGCCTTGCGGGACCGGGCCGGGCGGTCCCGGGGGCACCTGCGCAAGCGCGCCAGTGGCGGGCAGCGCGATGCCGGCCAGCACGGCACACGTCAAAAGCCAACGGGAGAAGCGGAAATTGGAGGTATCGGGCATATCCAGCCATTCAAACGACGCCGCGCGGCGATCCATGCCGAAGCGCGCGGCAGGACCACCTGCAAAGGCGGTCTGCAATAGCCGTTTCTCGGGGCAGCGTCACGTCGTTTCCGGGGCGCCGGTGTGGCAAGAACCCCGCTGCTCCAGCGGCTTGGCTTCAGCGCTGGCAGGTGATCGCGACGTATTCGTCGCAGCCATTGCCGGTGCATTTGGCGTGCGCGGCGTGCGGAACCGCACCGGTGATCTCGTCGGGATCGACGCGGCGGTAGTTGGTGGCCTGCGCAAAATCGCGTGACCGACAATAGGCGCGGGCCGCGGACGCGCCGCAGCGGTCGCCGCGCGCCAGGCACTCGTCGATGCCATAGCCGTCGGCCTGGTTGGCGATGATGAAGACGCGGCTGTCGGCCAGCGCGGCCGCGGGGAGCAGCAGGAACGTGCAGGCAATCAGTGCTGAAATCGGCCGCATGGTGCACCAATGAAAAGGGGCGAGGAATCTTCGGTTCACCGGATACGCCCAATTCCTTAATAATGATTAACCATGAAGGCGTTGCCGTGATTTCTGGCCCCGCGCGATGGCCGAAAGGGAGCGAAAACAGGCCCTTGACGCGATGCGGGGGCCATGAGACATGGTGGAACCATGAACGGCCACCTCGCCATCTGCAGCATTTGCCGCGAGATTATGAGCTAGCGATTCGCTGGCTGAGGCCGTCTTTTCTCAATCGCCTGAGAATCACTGGACGCCTCGCCGCGAGGAACAGGTGATCCATGGATTTGCGCCTTTACGACACGTTGACCCGGGAGAAGCGGCCCCTCGTGCCGCTCGATGCCAACAACGTCCGCATGTATGCCTGCGGACCGACGGTCTACGACTTCGCGCATATCGGCAACGGCCGCGCGGCCATCGTCTTCGACGTGCTGTTCCGCGTGCTGCGCCATCGCTATGGCGCCGGTCACGTGACCTATGTCCGTAACATCACCGACGTCGACGACAAGATCAACGTCCGCGCAGCGCGGGACTATCCCGGCGTGCCGCTGAACGAGGCGATCCGCAAGGTCACCGAGCTGACCTATCGGCAGTACCAGGACGACGTCACGGCGCTCGGCTGCTTGGCCCCGACGGTGCAGCCGCGGGCGACCGAGCACATTCCGGAGATGCGCGCGATCATCGAAAAGCTGGTCGCCGGCGGCTTCGCCTATGTCGCCGAGGATCACGTGCTGTTCTCGCCGCAGGCGATGAACGCGGCCAATTCGGTGCTGCCGCGCTATGGTTCGCTGTCGAAGCGCTCGCTCGACGAGATGATTGCCGGCGCTCGTGTCGACGTCGCGCCCTACAAGCGCGACAACACCGACTTCGTGCTGTGGAAGCCGTCGAAGCCCGGCGAGCCGTCCTGGCCGTCACCCGCAGGAATCGCGGTCGAGGGCCGGCCCGGCTGGCACATCGAGTGCTCGGCGATGGCCTGGAAGCATCTCGGCGAGAAGTTCGACATCCATGGCGGCGGCATCGATCTGGTGTTCCCGCACCATGAGAACGAGCTCGCGCAGACCTGCTGCGCGTTCCACACCGACCGCATGGCCAATGTCTGGATGCACAACGGCTTCTTGCAGATCGAGAGCGAGAAGATGTCGAAATCGCTCGGCAACTTCTTCACGATTCGCGATCTGCTGGCCGACTGGCCCGGCGAGGTGCTGCGCCTCAGCATGCTCAAGACGCATTATCGTTCGCCGCTCGACTGGACGCTGAAGAGCGCCGAGGAGAGCGCGAAGACGCTCGACGATTGGTACGCGGTTGCGGCCGATGCCGAGCCCGGCGCGCCGTCGCAAGCCATGGTCGAGGCGCTCTACGACGACCTCAACACGGCGCAAGCGATGGCCGTGCTGCACGGCCTGCGCAGCGCATCGTCGAGCAGCGAGCAAAGCCGCAGGGAATTCGCCGGCTCGCTGCGGCTGCTCGGTTTCCTGTCAGAGAGCGCGGCCGCCTGGGAGGGCCGCAAGCGGCAGGCAAGCGGCGTCGATGCGGCGGCCGTCGAGGCGCTGCTCGCCGAGCGTACCGCGGCGCGCGCGCGGAAGGACTTCAAGGAGTCGGACCGCATCCGCGATCAGCTCGCCGCGATGGGCGTCGCGATCAAGGATGGCAAGGACGCCGACGGCAAACCGGTGACCACCTGGGAGGTCGCGCGATGAGCCGCTCCGCACCCGCATTGCGCCCCTATCTGCCTGACGACGCGCCGCTGCTGGCGGCGATCTTCGCGGCCTCGATCATGGACCTGACCGGCGACGACTACAGCGAAGCGCAGCAGGAAGCCTGGGCGGCGGCTGCCGACGACGAGCAGGCCTTCGGCAAGAAGCTCGCCGGCCAGCTGACGCTGATTGCGACCTTGCAGGGCGCCCCGGTCGGCTTCGCCTCGCTGAAGGGCACGGATTACGTCGACATGCTCTACGTGCATCCGAGCGCGGTCGGGCAGGGCGTCGGTGCCGCGCTGTGCGATGCGCTGGAGAAGATCGCCAGCGCCCGCGGCACCAAGACCCTGAAGGTCGATGCCAGCGACACCGCGCTCGAATTCTTCCGCAAGCGCGGCTATGTCGCGCAGCAGCGCAATTCGGTCACTATCGGCGACGAATGGCTCGCCAACACCACGATGCAGAAGACGCTCGACGGCGTGGCCGCGCCGGGAGGCCATGCATGAGCCGCGAACGCCTCTATCTGTTCGACACCACGCTGCGCGACGGTGCGCAGACCAATGGCGTCGACTTCACGTTGCAGGACAAGCAGGTGATCGCCGGCATGCTCGATGGGCTCGGCATCGACTATGTCGAGGGCGGCTATCCCGGCGCCAATCCGACGGACACCGAGTTCTTCAGCCGGAAGCCGGCCTTTGAGCATGCGCGCTTCACCGCGTTCGGCATGACGCGGCGGCCGGGCCGCTCGGCCTCGAACGATCCGGGGCTTGCCGGCATCCTCGAAGCCAAGGCCGACGTGATCTGCTTCGTCGCCAAATCATCGGCCTACCAGGTCCGGGTCGCGCTTGAGACCACCAACGCGGAGAACCTCGCCTCGATCCGCGACAGTGTCGCGGCGGCCAGGGCGCAGGGCCGCGAGGTGATGGTCGACTGCGAGCATTTCTTCGACGGCTACAAGGAGGACCGCGACTACGCGCTGGCCTGCGCGATGGCGGCCTACGAGTCCGGCGCGCGCTGGGTGGTGCTGTGCGACACCAATGGCGGCACCATGCCGCATGAGGTCGAGAGCATCGTCGCTGACGTGATCAAGCACGTTCCCGGCGATCATGTCGGCATCCATGCCCATAACGACACCGAGCAGGCGGTCGCCAATTCGCTCGCCGCGGTGCGTGCCGGCGCGCGGCAGATCCAGGGTACGCTGAACGGCCTCGGCGAGCGCTGCGGCAACGCCAATCTCTGCTCGCTGATCCCGACCCTGAAGCTGAAGGGCGAGTTCGCCGACAGGTTCGAGATCGGTGTCACCACCGAGAAGATGGCGACGCTGATGAAGGTGTCACGTACGCTCGATGACATGCTGAACCGCGCGCCCAACCGCCATGCCGCCTATGTCGGCGAGAGCGCGTTCGTCACCAAGACCGGCATCCACGCCTCGGCCGTGATGAAGGATCCGCAGACCTACGAGCACGTGCTGCCGAAACTGGTCGGCAACCACCGCAAGGTGCTGGTCTCCGACCAGGCCGGTCGCTCCAACGTGATGGCCGAACTCGATCGCGCCGGCATCGTCTATGACAAGAGCGATCCGCGGCTGACGCGCCTCGTCGAGGAGTTGAAGGAGCGCGAGGCCGCGGGCTTTGCCTATGAATCCGCCAACGCGTCATTCGACCTGCTGGCGCGCCGTACGCTCGGCAAGGTGCCGGAATATTTCACGGTCGAGCAGTTCGACGTCAATGTCGAGCAGCGCTACAACGCCAACGGCCAGCGCGTCACCGTTGCGCTTGCGGTGGTGAAGGTCGATGTCGCCGGCGAGCGGCTGATCTCGGCCGCCGAAGGCAACGGTCCGGTCAATGCACTCGACGTGGCGCTGCGCAAGGACCTCGGCAAATACCAGAAATACATCGATGGCCTGAAGCTGATCGACTACCGCGTCCGTATCCTCAATGGCGGCTCCGAGGCGGTGACGCGCGTGCTGATCGAGAGCGAGGACGAGACCGGGGACAACTGGACCACGGTCGGCGTGTCGCCCAACATCATCGATGCCTCGTTCCAGGCGCTGATGGATTCGTTGGTCTACAAGCTGGTGAAGTCTGGCGCGCCGGCGTGAGATTGTAGCCCGCATGAGCGAAGCGATATGCGGGATTGTCGCTCCCGGATGTCGCTTCGCTCATCCGGGCTACGCATGCGGAAGGAGGGCACAATGATCGACCACGTCTCCGTCGGCGTCCGCGATCTCGACCGCGCGGCGCGGTTCTATGAACCTGCGCTGGCCGCCCTCGGCCTCAGCCGTCTCGTCACCCGGCCCGCGACGATCGGCTTCGGCAAGGCCTATCCCGAATTCTGGATCAACCTGCGCGCGTCGATGACGCCGGTACCCCATGAGAGCGGCACGCACATCTGCCTGCGCGCGAAGACCACCGCCGAGGTCGTTGCATTCCACGCTGCCGCACTTGCCTCCGGCGGCCGCTCCGATGGCGCGCCGGGTCTCCGCCCGCACGATCGTGTCCGCTACTACGCGGCGTTCGTTCTTGATCCCGATGGCAACCGGATCGAAGCGGTGACGTTTCCGAGTGAGTAGATCTAGTCGGCAAGCGCTCGTCTCAACCCGTCATCCTGAGATGCGAGATCTTGCGAGCCTCGAAGGATGCACGGCCACCAGCGGGGCCGCGCATGCTTCGAGACGCGCGTTCCGCGCTCCTCAGCATGACGGGGAGAGGGCCACGAGGCCTTCGGCTACAGCCGCCGCGCCACTTCGGGCGCCAGTTCCTTGGCGGCTGCCGGTGTTCCGGCCACCGCCGAACGCAGCCGCGGCAGGATCTCGTCGACGCGATCGGCCATCAGCACGTTGATCGGCAGCGTCGCGCGGATGAATTCAGTCGCGCGCATGTGGTTCAGCAGCGAGAGCAGGGGCTCCCAGAAATTGTCGATGTTGGCGAGCAGGATCGGCTTGTGGTGACGGCCGAGCTGCTGCCAGGTCAATTGCTCGACCAGTTCCTCCAAGGTCCCGATGCCGCCGGGCAGTGCCACGAACGCGTCCGAGCGCTCGAACATCAGCCGTTTGCGCTCGTGCATGTCGGGTGTGACGATCATCTCCTGAACCGAGGTCAGCGCGTTCTCGCGCGCGCGCAGGAATTCCGGGATGATGCCGGTGACCGAGCCGCCATGGTCGAGGGTGGATTTGGCGACCGCGCCCATCAGGCCGATCGAGCCGCCGCCATAGACCAGGCGCACGTTGTTGTCGGCAAGGCTCTTGCCGAGTGCGATGGCAGCTTCAACGAAGCGGGGATTGTTACCGGGGCCGGAGCCGCAATAAACACAGACAGTCTTGATTTGGTTCATACGATCCTTGTGGCACTGCAGCGTAAACAGGGTCAAGACTGGCATATGGGGATTGAAGACCAAAAAATCCCGTAAATTCCCGCGAATCGCGAACAATTTTCGTCATAAGCCTGTACGCCGCATTCAAACGATCTATATGACGGGCACAATGGCAAATCGTGGAAAAGATGTGGCAGCGCACCGGCGCGCCACGGCGGCGAGAGCGGGCTCCTGATGGTGCCGCCGCAACAGACCGTGACCGGCGCTGCGCAGCCCACGGCCACGATTCCGGCCGCCGAGAAGGGCACGCTGCTCGGCACGCTCGTTCATCTGTGGCCGTATATTTGGCCGGGCGATCGCGCCGATCTGAAGATGCGCGTGATCTGGTCGGTGGTGCTGCTGCTGTTCGCCAAGCTTGCGACGCTGTCGGTGCCGTTCACCTTCAAATGGGCGATCGATGCGCTGAACGGCGCGGGCTCGGCGCCGGTCGAACCGTCGAACTGGGTGCTGTGGCTGATCGCCTCGCCGGTGTTGATGACGATCAGCTATGGCGCGGTGCGCGTCATCATGGCGGTGCTGACGCAGTGGCGCGACGGCATCTTCGCCCGCGTCGCGATGCACGCGGTGCGCCGGCTCGCCTACATCACCTTCGTGCACATGCACGAGCTGTCGCTGCGCTTCCATCTCGAGCGCAAGACCGGCGGCCTGACCCGCGTGCTGGAGCGCGGCCGCTCCGGGATCGAGACCATCGTGCGGATGGTGATCCTGCAACTGATCCCGACCATCGTCGAGGTCACGCTGCTGGCGGGCGTGCTGCTGTGGCAGTTCGACTGGCGTTATGTGCTGGCGGTGCTGCTCACCGTGGTCGTGTTCATGTACTACACCTACGTCGCGACCGAGTGGCGGATCGAGATCCGCCGCAAGATGAACGATTCCGACACCGAAGCGAACACCAAGGCGATTGACTCGCTGCTCAATTACGAGACGGTGAAGTATTTCGGCGCCGAGGAGCGCGAGGCGCGGCGCTACGACCGCTCGATGGAACGCTACGAGCAGGCCAGCGTGAAGACCTACACCTCGCTCGCCGTGCTCAACACCGGGCAGGCGGTGATCTTCACCGCGGGGCTGACCGCGACGATGCTGATGTGCGCGTTCGGCATCCGCAACGGCACCCACACCGTCGGCGATTTCGTGCTGATCAATTCGATGATGATCCAGCTCTACCAGCCGCTGAATTTCATGGGCATGGTCTATCGCGAGATCAAGCAGGCGATCATCGACATCGAGAAGATGTTCGACGTGCTGGCGCGCGATCCCGAAGTGAAGGACATGCCGGGCGCCATGCCGCTCGTGGTGTCCGCCGGCAGCGTGCGGTTCGATGACGTACGTTTTTCCTACGAATCCGATCGGCCGATCCTGAAAGGCTTGAGCTTCGAGGTGCCGGCCGGCAAGACGGTCGCGATCGTCGGTCCCTCCGGCGCCGGCAAGTCGACGATCTCGCGGCTGCTGTTCCGGCTCTACGACGTGTCGAGCGGCCGCATCCTGATCGACGGCCAGGACATCAAGACCGTGACCCAGGCCTCGCTGCGTTCGGCGATCGGCATGGTGCCGCAGGACACCGTGCTGTTCAACGACACCATCCGCTACAACATCCGTTATGGCCGCTGGGACGCCGGCGACGACGAGGTCGAGGAGGCGGCACGGCTGGCGCAGATCGACGGCTTCATCCGGATGTCGCCGCAGGGTTACGAAACCCAGGTCGGCGAGCGTGGCCTGAAATTGTCCGGCGGCGAGAAGCAGCGCGTCGCGATCGCGCGCACGGTGCTGAAGGCGCCGCCGATCCTGGTGCTGGACGAGGCGACGTCGGCGCTCGACAGTCACACCGAGGCCGAAATCCAGGGCGCGCTGGAGCGGGTGTCGCGCAACCGCACCTCGCTGGTGATCGCGCACCGGCTGTCGACCATCGTCGGCGCCGACGAGATCATCGTGCTGGACCAGGGGCGGATCGCCGAACGCGGCACCCACGCGCGGCTTTTGGCCGCCGGCGGCCTCTATGCCAGCATGTGGAACCGGCAGCGCGAGGCCGAGGAGGCCCGTGAACGGCTGGCCCAGGTCGATGACGACGGCACGGCGCCGAATCGCCTGCCGCCGGTGGTCACTGAATCGTCGGAGGATTCCACCCCTGACGTGGGTGAGAAACCCTTGCCGACCGCCGCGGAATAGTCGATTTAGGGCATGATCCGGAAAAGTGCGAAGCGGTTTTCCGAAAGGGATCATGCCTAAAACAGCCGACTAAAGCGCGATGATCGCGCTTTAAGGCCTCTCCCGCCAAACGGGGCGGGGAAACGCAAGCGAGCTCTGATGTCGATCGCCAATTCCATCCGCGCGCAGATCCCGCCGATCCACCCGGAGGGGTATCCCTTCATCGGTGGTTTCGCGCTGGCGAGCCTGATCCTGTTCTGGATCTGGACCCCGCTGGGGTGGATCGGGACGCTGCTCACGGTCTGGTGCGCATTGTTCTTCCGCGATCCGGTGCGCGTGACGCCGCTGCGCGACGGCATCCTGGTGTCGCCGGCCGATGGCCGGGTCTCCATGGTGGTGCAGGCGCTGCCGCCGGCCGAACTCGGTCTTGGCGACCAGCCGCTGCCGCGCATCTCGGTGTTCATGAGCGTGTTCAACTGCCACGTGAACCGCAGCCCAGTGGCCGGCCGCATCGACCGCATCGCCTATCGCCCCGGTGCTTTCATCAATGCCGAGCTCGACAAGGCGAGCGAGGACAATGAACGCAATTCGCTGGTCATCTCGACCGCCAACGGCCGCATCGGCGTGGTCCAGATCGCAGGCCTGGTAGCGCGCCGCATCGTCTGCTTCGTCAAGGAAGGGCAGTCGATCGGCGCCGGCGAGCGCTTCGGCCTGATCCGGTTCGGCTCGCGGCTCGACGTCTACCTCCCCGAGGGCACCAAGGCGCTGGTTTCCGAAGGCCAGACCGCGGTCGCCGGCGAGACCATCCTGGCGGATTTCCGCAACGCCGATCCCGGCCGCACCTATCGCGCCGATTAACTCTGTTCGGGCAGGCCGATCAGCCGGTTCCCGCGCCGATGGCGGAGCCGGACCATGCTTGCTATATTGATCGAGCCATGACGCCATTCGATAACAATTCCAGCGAGCTGCGCCGCCGCCGGTTCCGCCCGATCCCGGTGCGGATGCTGGTGCCGAACATGATCACGCTGCTGGCGATCTGCGCCGGCCTCACCGCGATCCGCCTGTCGACGGAAGGGCGGATGGAGCTTGCGGTCGCCGCCATCGTGTTCGCGGCGATCCTGGACGGCATCGACGGGCGGGTCGCCCGCATGATCAAAGGCCAGTCGAAATTCGGCGCCGAGCTCGACAGCCTCGCTGACTTCGTCAATTTCGGCGTCGCGCCGGGCCTGATCCTGTATTTCTGGCAGCTGCATGAGCTCAACAATGGCGGCTGGATCGCGGCGATGGTGTTTGCGATCTCCGGCGGCCTGCGGCTGGCGCGCTTCAACGCCTCGATCGACGATCCCAACAAGCCGGCGTTCGCCGCCAATTATTTCACCGGCGTGCCGGCACCGGCCGGCGCGATCACCGTGCTGCTGCCGATCTATCTGGCCTTCCTCGGCGTGCCGATGCCGCCGGCGACGCTGACGGCGTTCTACACGCTCCTGATCGCCTTCCTGATGGTGTCGCGGCTGCCGGTGTTCTCCGGCAAGACCGTGAAGATGCGCGTGCCGCCGGAGATGGTGTTGCCGGTGTTCGTCGCCGTGGTGTTCTTTGTCGCGCTGCTGATCGGCTACCCCTGGCACATCCTGTCGGCCGGTTCGGTGGCCTACCTGATCAGCCTGCCGTGGGGCTGGAAGTCCTATCGCGACCAGGAGCGCAAGCTCGCCGCGCAGAGCCAAGGCGCCGGGGCACCGGCGGCGGCCGCCACGCCCTACGCGGCGCCGGTCACGGATACGGACCACGACGACCGTCCGACGCATCTGCACTGAGGCTCCTGTGTAATCCGTCACCCTGAGGAGCGCGGAACGCGCGTCTCGAAGGGTCGACGGCCCCGCCGGTGGCCGTGCATCCTTCGAGACGCGCTGCGCGCTCCTCAGGGTGACGGTGAGAGCTTGTTCGCACTTCCCAAATATCAGCCATGAGCGGGCCTTGGTTGGGTTCGCTTCCGATCTCGGCTATAGGCTGAAACGGCTCAGCGAACGCCCAAATCAGGAGAGAAACGCCGTGACGACATCCGCTTCCGCCCCGCTTCCTGCCTCCGTTCTTGAAGCGTTGGCGCGCTATGACACGCCGACGATCTGCAACGCGATGGAGATCGTCGCGCCGGAGCGCCGCCTGATTGGCTACACGGTGAAGCCGCTGGTCTGCCCGTTCCCGACCTTGCCGCCGATCGTCGGCTATGCGCGTACGGTCGCGATCCGGTCGGTGCTGAAGTCCGGCCTGTCGGCCGAGGAACAGTCGAAGCGCCGCATCGATTATTATGAGTATGTCGGCACCGGCTTTGGTCCGCGCATCTCGGTCATCCAGGACATCGACGGGCCCGACGTCGGCTACGGCGCGTTCTGGGGCGAGGTGCAGAGCGCCGTCCACAAGGCGCTCGGCTGCCTCGGCGTCATCACCGACGGCTCGATCCGCGATATCCCGCAATGGGCGCCGGGCTTCCAGGCGCTGGCCGGCTCGATCGGCCCGTCGCACGCCTGGGTGCACGCCGAGAGCTTCGGCGGCGAGGTGCGTGTCGCCGGCATGACGGTGCGCTCCGACGATCTGATCCACGCCGACAGTCACGGCGCGATCGTGATCCCCTACGACATCGCGGCGAAGCTGCCCGAGGCCGCCGAGCTCTGCGGCCGCCGCGAGACCCCGATCCTGGAGATCGCGCGCTCCAAGGATTTCACCCTCGAGAAGCTGAAGGACGCGCTGAAGCGTTCGTCGGAAATCCACTGACGCAAGCGCGTATTCGATTGGGCGGACGGCGGGCTGGAAGGCCCGCCGTTTTGCTGTCGATTGTCAGACCGGCGCGACCTTGGCGATCTCGGATGCACCGCGGATCGTCATGTCGATTGCGACATAGAGGATCACGGCGAGGCCGACATAGGCGATCCAGCGGTGGTTTTGCAGCAACCGTGCGATGAAGGTGGCAGCCGCGCCCATCATCGCGATCGAGAGCGCGAGGCCGAATATCAGCACGATCGGCTGCTCGCGCGCCGCGCCCGCGACCGCCAGCACGTTGTCGAGCGACATCGAGACGTCGGCGACGATGATCTGGGTGGTGGCCTGCCACAGTGTCTTGCGCGGGCCTTCCGCACCGTCGGCGCCCATATCGGTGGCGGGATCGTGCGACGTGGCACGCAACTCGCGCCACATCTTCCAGCATACCCACAGCAAGAGGATGCCGCCGGCGAGCAACAGCCCGACGATCTGCATCAATTGCGTGGTGAGCAGCGCGAACAGGATGCGCAGCAGCGTCGCGGCGCCGATGCCGATCAGGATCGCCTTGCCGCGTTGCTTCTCGGGCAGGCCTGCCGCGGCAAGGCCGATCACGACGGCGTTGTCGCCGGCCAGCACGAGGTCGATGACGACGACTTGCAGCAATGCGCTGAGGGCGTCGAATGAAAGCAGTTCGGACATGAATCATGTTCCCCTTGAGGTCGGGGAGTGGACTCGTTCCGACGAAGCCGGTTGTTGCCGTCATGCCGACGGCAAATCCGCCGCGACGGTTTCACGTCGCGGGTCGAAGCAGGGCCACTCCAACTGAGTTCCAGTCCGACATCGCAGCTTGTGGCTGCCAGAGGGGCCCGGCCTGGGATTTATGGTCGCGAGACGGGTCGTAGCGCGGCCTGTTCCTCGAAGAACAGCGCCGCCTGATCCGGCTCGCCGAGGATTGACGCCGCGCATCCCATGAAGGTGAACGCCCCGGCAAAATCCCACAACGTAAGACGTGCCACGCTCGTGCGCACGCGGATCACGCGTGCCGCGATCGCGGCAATGGCTGCCTCGGTGAACAACAGCAGGCTGAG
This sequence comes from Bradyrhizobium sp. UBA2491, assembly GCF_002341725.1. Lineage (NCBI taxonomy): Bacteria > Pseudomonadati > Pseudomonadota > Alphaproteobacteria > Hyphomicrobiales > Nitrobacteraceae > Bradyrhizobium > Bradyrhizobium sp. UBA2491. The sequence continues at coordinate 44,871 of NZ_DDOP01000001.1, read as the reverse complement.
CGCGGGCAGCACGAGTGCGGGCTCGACCCAACGAAGCGTCAGGACAATCGGCAGCGCTGACAGCACTGCGAACAACAGGAGCATGCCGAAAGGCTCCAGCGAGGGAGTTTTCCGCGCGATCCGGTCTGGAATGGTCGAGGACATTCCGATCCTGACTTGTCGTCGTTCCGGTCAACAATACCAGAACGCATGCATGTTGACGCGCGACGCGGCGCCGCGCGACCGCAGGCCGCGCCGCAGGCTGTACGCCGGTGAGCACCGAGGAGCGCCCGGCCGGGTCATTTTGGTGCCGTTTTGGCGTTGATGGCGCCATGGCAAAGTCCGCAGCGGGGATTTATCTTTGCTGGCAGCGCTGGGCGGAACGATCGAAAGGCGATTTTCGATGAATATGGCAGGCAAGACCGTGCTGATCACCGGTTCCACCGACGGCGTCGGCCGCTATGTGGCGATGAAGCTGGCGGCCGCCGGCGCCCGGGTCCTGATCCACGGCCGCGACACCCAGAGGGCGCAGACGCTTGCCGACGAGATCAAGCGCGTCAGCGGCCGCGAGCCGATGTTCTACCAGGCCGACCTGTCGTCGCTTGCCGATGTCCGCGAGTTCGCCCAGCTGGTGCTCGACGACCAGGATCGCCTCGATGTCCTGGTCAGCAACGCCGGCATCGGCTCGCAGAACGAGGGGCCGGCGCGGCAGACCAGCAAGGACGGTCACGAGCTGCGCTTCGCCGTCAACTATCTCGCCGGCTTCCTGCTGGCGCATCTGCTGCTGCCGCGGCTCAAGGCGAGCTCGCCCGCGCGCATCGTCAATGTCGCCTCGCTCGGCCAGCACCCGATCGATTTCGCCGACGTGATGATCACCAGGAACTACAGCGGCGGCCGCGCATATGCCCAGAGCAAGCTGTCGCAGATCATGTTCACCATCGATCTCGCCGAGCAGTTGCAGGGCTCCGGCGTGACCGTCAATTCGCTGCATCCGGCGACCTACATGAACACCACGATGGTGCGTGCCAGCGGCGCCACGCCGATCTCGACCGTGGAGCAGGGCGGCGAGGCGATCCTGCGGCTGGTGCAGGGGGATGACGTCGCCGAAAGGAGCGGGCTGTTCTTCGACGGCCTGCGCGAGGCCCGCGCGCATGCGCAAGCCTATGATGCCGAGGCGCGCAAGCGGCTGCGGGCGCTGAGCCTCAAGCTGGCGGGACTTGGCTGAGATTGTCGTCTGTTCACTGGGTCCGCGGTCCGGCCAGGGCGACGACCTTGCGCCAGCGCGCCGTCTCGGCGGTGAGCATGTTGCCGAAGGCGTCCGCGTTGCCGATGATCGGCAGCGCGCCGAGCTGGCCGATCTGCTGTTTGATCGCCGGATCGGCGAGTGCGGCATTGATCTCGCGGTTGAGCAGATCGATGATTTCGGTCGGCGTGCCGCTGGGGGCGCCGACGCCGTAGAACGAGCTGGTCTCGTAGCCGGTCAACACGTCCGATATCGGCGGCACGTCCGGCAGCGTCGCCGAGCGCTCCTTCGTCGTCACGCCGAGCGCGCGGATCTTGCCGGCGCGGATCAGCTCCAGCGACGAGGTGACGTTGTCGAACATGGCCTGGATCTGCCCGGACATCAGGTCGGTCAGTCCGGGCGCCGAGCCGCGGTAGGGAACGTGGACCAGATCGATGCCGGCCATCGCCTTGAACAACTCGCCGGACAGGTGCAGCGAGGTCCCGACGCCCGACGATCCGGTGCTGAGCTTGCCCGGGTTGGCTTTCGCATAGGCGATGAACTCGGCGACATTGCGCACCGGCAGGGCGTTGTTGACCACGAGCACCAGTGGGATTCGCGCGATCCCCGCCACTGGCGCGATGCTCTTGCCGAAATCGTAATGGATGGTCGGATCGAACGAGGCGTTGATGGCATTCGCCGTGCTGGTCAGCAGCAACGTGTAGCCGTCCGCTGGCGAGGTGATCACGGCCTCGGTGCCGATATTGCTGCCGGCGCCGGGCTTGTTCTCGACCACGAAGGGATGCCCGAGCCGTTCGGTCAGGCGCTGGCAGATCAGGCGCGACAGCACGTCGGTGGCGCCGCCGGCAGCATAGGGCACGATCCAGCGCACCGGCCGCGCCGGGTAGGCGGCCTCGGCGAAGGCTGGATGGCGACCGGCCGTCGTGGCGAGACAGGCGGTACCGAACAGCGAGAGGAACGCTCTGCGGGCGATCATGCTGGGCTTCTCCCTTTGCGCCCTTCGGACATACGGCCGCTTGGCCCGCGGCGCATCATGTTCCCGACGGTGTGGTAAAGACGGCTTGGCCTGGATCGAAGAAAGCGGGGCGCAATCCGGCCGCCGGCCGTTAATCAAGGATGAGGGATGAGGGCGTGGTCCGCAGGCTTAACCATCGCCGTTAACGTTCGCGGGCGCGCGGGCGGCTATAGCCGATGGGATGACGCGGTCCTGATCTGATGATGACCATTTCGAATCGAGCTGGCGGCAATGACGGCAAGGCAACGTCGGCCGCGAAGCTCTGGCTCAAGGCGATCGAGCTGACCTCGCGGATCGACGCGACGCCCGATCGGTTGCTTGCCGATCTGATCGACGACTGGGCCGCACGCAGTCCCGCGCAGCCGGCGCTGCTGTCGGACCGCGAGAGCCTCGATTATCGCGAGCTCGCCGGGCGGATCCGCCGCTATGCGCGTTGGGCGATGGCCGAACGGATCGCGGCCGGCGATTGCGTCGGCCTGCTGATGCCGAACCGGCCGGACTATCTCGCGGCCTGGCTCGGGCTCAGCCGGGCCGGTGTGGTGGTCGCGCTGATGAACAGCAACCTGGTCGGCGCCTCGCTCGCGCATTGCATCGATGTGTCAGGTGCCGGGCACCTGATCGTCGCGGCCGAACTGCGCGATGCATTCGAGCGCGCGATGCCGCACCTTGCGCGCCTGCCGAAGCTTCTGCTGCAAGGCGGCGAGGCGGGCGGGCTCGCTACCGCGCTCGCCGGATATGACGACGGCCCGCTATCGCCGGCGGAACGCCGTGCGGTGACGCTCGATCATCGCGCGCTGATGATCTTCACCTCGGGCACCACGGGCCTGCCCAAGGCCGCCAATGTCAGCCATCGGCGCGTGCTGACATGGGCGCGCTGGTTCGAGGGCCTGATGGAAGCGACCACCGCCGACCGGCTGTATGACTGCCTGCCGCTCTGTCACAGCGTCGGTGGCGTGGTGGCGCCTTGCAGCATGCTGGCGGCGGGGGCCTCGGTGGTGATCGCGGACAAGTTCTCGGCCAGCCGGTTCTGGCAGGACATCGCGCGCTGGGATTGCAGCATTGTCCAGTACATCGGCGAGCTCGGCCGCTATCTGCTGCAATCGCCGCCGTCCGATGCCGACCGAGCGCACCGGCTGCGGCTCGCCTGCGGCAACGGCCTGCGCGGCGACATCTGGGAGGCGGTGAAGACGCGCTTCGGCGTTCCACGGATCCTGGAATTCTACGCCGCGACCGAGGGCAATTTCTCGCTCTACAATGTCGAGGGCAAACGGGGCGCCATCGGCCGCGTCCCGCCGTTCCTGAAGCATCGCTTTCCAGCCGCGATCATCCGCCTCGGCGCCGACGGCGCGCCGCTGCGCTCGGCTGACGGATGGTGCGAATTGTGCGGGCCTGATGAGCCCGGCGAAGCGATCGGCCGCATCGGAGCCAGCGAAGAACGTGGCGGCCGCTTCGAGGGCTACACGGATGCAGCCGACACCGAGCGGAAGATCCTGCGCGATGTGTTCGCGCCCGGCGATGCCTGGTTCCGGACCGGTGACCTGATGCGGCTCGACCGCGCCGGCTATTTCTATTTTGTCGATCGGATCGGCGACACTTTCCGCTGGAAGGGCGAGAACGTCGCGACGGCGGAGGTCGATGCAGCCTTGCTCGCCTGTCCTGGCATCGTCGATGCCGTCAGCTACGGCGTCATGATCCCGGGTGCCGACGGCCGCGCCGGAATGGCGGCGATTGCCATCGACGACCGCTTCGACATCGCGGCGCTGCATCAGCATCTTGCCGGCCGGTTGCCGCCCTATGCCCAGCCGGTCCTGATCCGCATCCGCGACCGCCTCGACCTCACCGACACGTTCAAGCTGAAGCGCAGCGAGCTGGTCCGCGATGGCTTCGATCCTGCGACCGTCGGCGACCGCCTGTTCTACCGCGATGCCGCGGGCATGACCTATCGCCGGCTCGATGTCGAAGGCTTCGCTGCCATCGTTGCGGGTAGGTTGCGCCTTTAGAGCATGATCCGGAAAAGTGTGAAGCGGTTTTCCGAAGAGATCATGCTCAAACAAGGAGCTCGAGCGCGATGACGATTCAACTCAATCTCATTGCGCTTTAGAGACCGTAGATCGCAAGCTCGGTATCGGCGAGGTCGCCGAGCTGGGGCTGGTGCGGTCCCCTGAAATACTTCCGGCCCTGCTCTTCACTGTAGCGGCCGGGAATTCCGGCCAGCGGGCCGTTGGCATCGAGGATGACGACAGGCTTGCCGCGCAACAGAAGATAGCGTCCGAGCGCCGCGGCGCAGGCCGTGAAGTCGGCGATCGACGGGCAATAAGCGAGCTGCATCGCGGGCATCGGGATGAAGCCGCGCCGCTTGCGCAACGGCATGAAGATGAACGGCCGCGCGCGGCCGCCGCCACGGCACACCAGGCTCAGATTGCCGTAGTCGGCATGACGCCGCAGCATCGCGGTGTCCTCAGTGTTCACGCCGTCGATCGGCGTGCTGCCGCCGGCGACCCGCGCGACCGACATCGTGGCGCCGCGCCACGACAGCCACGGCAACGCGAAATATTGCCCGCTGCAATAGCGCCGGTAGCCCTGCGCTTCGAGGATCGGCCATGTCGGCTGCACCGGCGTGACGTTGAAATAGGTGACGTCCTTGCGCTTCTGCACCATCGAGGCGAACAGCGCGCCGAAGTTGCGATACGCGGGGTCGACGTACCAGCTCGAGACGTTGCATCTGTCCGCGATCGCGCCATTGATGGTTCGGCGCGTGCAGATCAGCAGCAGGCAGCCGACGGCCTGGCCGTCATGCTCCATCAGATAGCCGAAGCGCGGCGCATTCGGCGGGATCTCGCGCTTCGCCTGGCGCAGCAGGCCGCGCATCCAGTACTCGCGCGATCGGTACACGAACCCCCGCGTCAGCAGGTCGCCGACGGCGTCGAGATCCTGTTCCGTGATTTCCCGGATGCGGGGCGGCGGGCTAGCCATCGATTTACCAAGGCCTGCAAAAAGACCGGCAGAGCCGCAGCAAATTGTCGCGGGCCGGCCTATGTTTCTTGTCATAGCTGGCACGGAAAGCAAAAGGCCGATGTCGATAAGGTTAAAGATCATTGCCGAGATGCAGCAGGTTGCGCGGGAGCAGAACGTCACGCTGCCGCCGTTGAATGACGACCTGGCGCTGCACGCTACGGGCCTGGATTCCCTGGGCTTTGCGATTCTGGTCGCGCGGCTCGAGGACGAGACCGGACGCGATCCTTTCACGGTGTCGGACGAGGTGTCGTTCCCCCTCACGATAGGCGACTTCGTCAGGGCGTATGAGAATGTCCCGGCCTGAGCTTCGGGCCTTGCGCGGTTGGCTCGGCGCCGCGCCCGCGGGCCGGACCATGTCCGACGCCGAGGCACGCGTGTCGCTCAGCGGCATGTCGGAGCAAAGCTGGTTCGCTGGCGGGCTCGTGGAGCTCGCCGGCCGTTCGGTGCTGCTCGATCTGTCGACGCAGCTGCAATCCGCCATCGCGCTGGCCGAACTCGACGGCGTTGCACGGCGGATGTTGCTGCTGCCATCCGATGTCAGCCCCGATCATCTCGCAGCGCTGGTGACGGCCGCCGCGATTGATGCCGTGGTGTCGGACGATCCCGCGCGCTGGGCCGGCAGCAATATCCCGACATACACAATGTTGGCCGAGCCGCAGCCGTCACGGCCGCCAGCCGACGCAGCCGCCGCGACGGAGTGGCTGATGCTGACCTCGGGCACGTCGGGCGTACCCAAGATCGTCAGTCATACGCTCGCGGGCCTCAGCGGTGCGATCGTCGCCGATACGGTTGCGGCCGGATCGCCGGTGTGGGCGACCTTCTACGACATCCGTCGCTACGGCGGCTTGCAGATATTGCTGCGCGCCATGATCGGCGGCGGCTCCATGGTGCTGTCGGATCCGCGCGAGGAGATGGTCGATTGGGTCGCCCGCCTGAATGCGCGCGGCGTCACCCACATCTCAGGTACGCCGACGCATTGGCGCAAGCTCTTGATGAGCGGTGCCGCGCGTGGTTTCGCACCACGCTACGTGCGCCTGTCCGGCGAGATCGCGGATCAGGCGATCCTCGATGCGCTCAAGCAGGCATTTCCGGCGGCGTCGGTCGGCCATGCCTACGCCTCGACCGAGGCTGGGGTCGGCTTTGCCGTCAATGACGGTCTGGAGGGTTTTCCCGAGGCGATGCTCGGCGGCGGCCGCGACGGCGTCGACATGAAGATCGAGCACGGCTCGCTGCGGATTCGCTCGGGCCGGGTCGCGACCGGCTATGTCGGCGCCAAAGCGGCATTGACCGATGCCGACGGCTTCGTCGACACCGGCGACATGATCGAGGTTCGGAACGGCCGCTGTTATTTTGCCGGCCGGCGCGGCGGCATCATCAATATCGGCGGCCACAAGGTGCACCCCGAGGAGATCGAGGCCGTGATCAACGCCTGTCCCGGTGTGCGCATGTCGCGGGCGCGGGCGCAGCGCAACCCGATCACCGGCGCAATCGCGGCGGCCGACGTCGTGCTCGCGGATGGCTCGCAGGCCGGCGACCACGCCGCAATGCGTGATGGCATCCTGACCGCATGCCGCGCGGCGCTGGCGCCGTACAAGGTGCCGGCCATCCTGCGCTTCGTGCCCGCGCTGGCGGTGACGCCGGCCGGCAAGCTGGCGCGCGCCGATGCGTAGCATCCTCGTCACCGGCGCAAGCCGCGGCATCGGACTTGCCATCGCCCGCCGCCTGGCGCGCGGCGGCGATCGCGTGATCGCGGTGGCGCGCAGCCGCGGCGCGGAGCTCGACGACGCCATTGCAACTGGGGCCGGCAGCGGCGGAGAAATCTGCTTCAGGGCGTTCGATCTCAGCGAGGTCGATGCGATTCCGGCCTTCGTGCAGGAGCTGCGCCGTGCGTTCGGTCCGATCTTCGGCCTGGTCAACAATGCCGGCATCGGGACCGAGGGCCTGCTTGCGACCATGCACAACAGCCAGATCGAAGCCCTGGTCCGCCTCAACGTGCTCTCGCCGATCATCCTGACCAAATACGTCGCGCGGCAGATGATGGCCGATGGTGCGGGCCGCATCATCAACATGTCCTCGATCGTGGCCGCGACCGGCTACAAGGGCCTCTCGGTCTATGGCGCGAGCAAGGCGGCTGCCACCGGCTTCACGCGGTCGCTGGCGCGCGAGGTCGGCCAGCTCGGCATCACCGTGAATGCGATCGCGCCCGGCTTCATCGATACCGAGCTGACCAAGGGACTGGGCGACGACGACCGCGCGCGGATCGCTAGCCGCAGCGCGCTGCGCCGGCTGGCGACGGCCGACGATGTGGCCGCGATGGCGGAATTCCTGCTCGGCGAGGGTGGTAGCAACATCACCGGCACGGTTCAGGTCATCGACGCCGGCAGTACGGCCTAGCTCTGCCGCTGTGCGAGGTAGAAGCCGGCCAGAACCGTGATCAGTCCCGCTGCCTGCAACGTGGTCGGCGGCTCGCCGATCAGCAGCCAGCCCAACAGCAGGGTCAGCGCCGGTACAATCGCGGGAAAGACCGCCGCGCGGGCAACGCCGAGACGCTGGATCGACTGGGCGAACATATAGAGCGCGGCGGGCCCGGCCAGGATGCCCTGGGCGATCGCCTGTAGCGCATTCTCGTCGAGGCCGATGGCCGCGTCGCGAGCGAGACCACCCGATGCGGCATAGAGCGGAAACAGCGCGAGCGACAGCACGCTGATGACCGTCGCGACCGAGAACGCCGACACACGCCAGTAGCGCACCAGCGTGGCGAAGCCTGCAAACATCAGCCCGGTGAGGACGAAGATCAGATCGCCCATCACCGCGCTCGGTCCCATATGGCCGATCGACTCGCTGCCGATCACGGCAAGGCCGCACACGATGACGACGGCGCCGGCAAGCCGGGAGAGCGAAATCGTTTCCTTGAGCAGGACGACCGCGAGAAACAACCCGCCGAGTGTCGCACAGGAAGGCTGGATCACGCTGCCGTGCCCGAGCGGCACGAACATGAAGCCCGCATAGCTGATGATCGACATCACCGGTCCGCCCAGCATCATCAGCGCCATGCCGCGGCCCCATCCGATGCCGCAGAGATCGCCGAGGCCGGCGCGCAGGACCAGCGGGACGAACACGATGCCCGACCACAGATAGCGGTGCATCAGCAGGTCCACCGGCGTGAACCCGATTTTCAGGCCGTGCCGGGTCGCCACGAAGCCGAGCGCCCAGCAAAGCGACGCGCCGAGTCCGCATGCGATCCCCGGCAACATGGATTTGGTATCGAGAAGGGGTGTCGTCCCGGCGCCGGCCGCGTGTTCGGTCATCGTGGACGACTACGTGACCTCTTGGGGCGGATCAACCCATCCGGATGCAAGGCTGATTGGCGCTGAAGCCGATCGTGTCAGGAGTCCTGCTTCGCCTCGGCCGGCTTTTTCGCAAACTGCGGAAATGTCTCGGCCACGACCGGCCCGTCCAGCCGCCACGAATAGCAGCCGCCGACGAAGAACGGCGGCTCCTTGACGTCGCGCTGGTGATCGAGCGCACCGCGGCCCTGCGGGTCCTTACCCGAGGTCGCGGTCTGAAACAGCGTCGTCACCGCCGGTCCGAGCAGCTCGGCCAGGTGAGTGCAGGTCTCGAGCTTGCCGATCTTGTGGCGGACCAGCTCGCGCCAGCCCTTGCCGATGCGCTCGCCGACCAGGCGCTGCAAGATGCCTTCGACGTCGAGGCAGGACGGGTAGGGCGTCGAGGCCATCGTGGTGCCGGTCTCGCGGATCGTGAAACTGTCGTCGACCGCGAGCCGCAGCCTGATGTCGTGCACGGGATCGTCGGGCTGCTGTAGGCCGCGATGCTTGTCCTGCCGTGCATAGGGCTTGGTGTCGACGAGGCGGGCCTCGACCTCCCACAGGCCGTCGTCGCGGAGAAAGCCGAGGCATTCGACGGAGCGACGGTGCATCAGGCGGCGGCCCTTGCCGTCGGCGTTGGTATCGGGTGCGGACATCGGAACTCGCTCGATTGAATCTGGAATCAATCCAACCGGCCGCGTGCGCTGATGTCAACGGGCGCTGCCCGCGCAGCGGCATGCACCGCGTAGGGCAGGTTAGCCGCAGGCGAAACCCGCCGTCTTTGTGCGGCGAAATGGCGGGTTACGCTTTGCGAACCCGCCTTACAATCCCGCGATCAGCTCACCCGCCGTTCGCGGTTCTCCCAATACGGCTTGCGCAGCTCGCGCTTCAGGATCTTGCCGGCGCCGGAGAGCGGCAGCGGGGTTGCGGTGATGTCGACGCTGCGCGGGCATTTGTAGCCGGCGATCAGCGCCTTGCAGTGCTCCATCAGCTCTTCCGCTGTGGCGCTGGCGCCGCTCTTCATCACCACGACGGCGTGGACCTGCTCGCCCCAGCGCTCGCTCGGAATGCCGATCACGGCGCATTGCGCCACCGCGGGGTGCTGGGCGAGGGCGTTCTCGACCTCGGCCGAATAGACGTTCTCGCCTCCGGAGATGATCATGTCCTTGACGCGGTCGACGACGTAGACGAAGCCGTCGGCATCCATGTAGCCGCCGTCGCCGGTGTGCATCCAGCCGTCGATCACGGCGCGCGCGGTCTCTTCGGGCCGCTCCCAATAGCCCATCATCACCATATCGCCGCGCACCGCGATCTCGCCAACGGTGCCGAGTGGGACCACCTGATCCAGGGCATCGACGATCTTCACTTCGGCACCCAGCGTCGCCCGGCCGGCGCCGCGATGCCGGCCCTTGGCACGGCCATCGCCGATATGCTCCTTCCAGTGCAGCAGCGTCGCGATCGGCGACAGCTCGGTCATGCCGTAAGCCTGGGTGAATTCGACATGCGGCAGCGCCTTCATGGCCCGCATCAGCACCGCGTCGCTGATGACCGATGCGCCGTAGGCGATCCGCTTCATCGACGACAGGTCGTAATTGCCGAGCGTCGGATGATCGACGAACATCTGGATCATGGTCGGCACCAGCAACACATCGGTGATGCGCTCCTTCTGCACCGCGGCCGCGACGCCATCGGGCGTGAAGCTCTGGATCACGACGTTGGATCCGCCGGACAGCAGCACCGAATACATCGCCGCGCCGTTGGCGAGGTGGAACATCGGCGCCGCATGCAGATAGATCGTGCTGCTGGGCCACAGGCCTTCGCCGAGCGCATTCAGCGCGTTGGCCATCAGATTGCCGTGGCTCAGCATCACGCCCTTGGAGCGGCCGGTGGTGCCGCCGGTGTAGAAGATGCCGGCGAGATCGTCGCGGGTGCGCATCGCATCCGGAATAGGTTCGCTACGCGCGATCAGCGTCTCGTAATTCTCCATGCCGGCGGGCGTTTCGCCCTCGTCGGCATAGATCAGCTTGAGGCCGGGGATCGCGCTTGCCAGCGTGGTACCGACCGCTGCGAACGCCTTGTCGACGAACAGGATCGTGGCGCGGCAGTCGCGCAGCGCGTCCTCATTCTCGATCGGCGACCAGCGGATGTTGAGCGGCACGATCACCGCGCCGGTCCAGCCGACCGCCAGGTAGAGCTCGAGATAGCGGTCCGAGTTCAGCGACAGGATCGCGACGCGGTCGCCGGTCTCGGCGCCGAGGCTGCGGATGCCGGCGGCGAGGCGGGCGACCCGTTCGCCGACCTCGCGCCAGCTGCGGCGTCGCTCACCGCAGACGACTGCGAGCCCGTTTGGATTGACCTGCTGCGCGCGCCGCAGTCCGTGCGTGATGTTCACCCTCATCCTCCCTTGGTGCGTTTCCGTTGCGAGGCGGTTTGTCCGCCTTCTCTGCAGCCGGAACGGCTGCCTTCTGCGCTGTCTTGCGCGTTGTTGTCGTGGCAATCCCCTCGGTGAGGCGGATTGCGAATTCCTCGGCCACCGCGCGTCCGGTCATCTCGCCGCCGGGCTGAAACCAGTGCCCGATCCAGTTCAGCGAACCCGCAATCGCGAATGCCGAGAGCTTCGGATCGCACTGTTTCACCGAACCGTCTTTGATGCCATCGGCGATATAGTCGCGGAAGGCGCGGTCGATCCGCCGCTTGGCGGTCTGCACGATCTTGCGATTGTGTTCGCTGAGATCGCGGATGTCGAAGCGGACCAGGCTCTTGCCGTAGTCCTCGGTCATCAGCTCGGCATAGCGGACGATCAGCTTGCGCAGCTTGGCAAGCCCGCTGCCGCTGCCCGCCGATGTTTCGGCGATGCATTCGTCGACCAGTTCGTTGCCGAGCGACCAGCACTCGTAGAGAATCTCGTCCTTGCCGCGGAAGTAGTTGTAGAGCGCCGGCTTGGTAATGTTGAGCCGCTTGGCGACCTCGTTCAGCGTGGCGCGGTGATAGCCCTGTTCCAGGAACAGCGCGACGGCCGTGCGCAACACCGCCTCGCGCTTTTCGTCGCGGGCACGGCGCCGGCTCTCGAACGGCAGCCAGGGGGAGGCGCTGGAAGAGGGGGTATGTTCGTCCATCTCGTGAAGCCGATGCCGCATTGACTCTGCGTGATGCGACGTATATTACCCATGGGTAATAAATAGTCCAGTGGGTAATTTTCGGGAGGACACGCGATGACGTCACGCACCTATGTTGCCGGGGTCGGCATGATCCCGTTCGTCAAGCCCGGCGCCAATGCGCCGTATCATGTAATGGGCGCCGAGGCCGCGAAGCTTGCGCTCGCCGATGCCGGTCTCGACTACGGCCGCGTGCAGCAGGCCTATGTCGGCTATGTCTATGGCGACTCCACCTGCGGCCAGCGTGCGCTCTATCCGGTCGGCATGACCGGCATTCCGATCGTCAACGTCAACAACAACTGCTCGACCGGCTCGACCGCTTTGTTTCTGGCGCGGCAGGCGATCGAATCGGGCGCGGCCGATTGCGTGATGGCGCTCGGCTTCGAGCAGATGAAGCCCGGCGCACTCGGGGCCGTGTTCACTGATCGTCCGAGCGCGTTCGACGATTTCGACGCCGCCGCCGACAAGCTGGTCGACGCGCCCGGCGTGCCGCTGGCGCTGCGCTATTTCGGCGGCGCCGGCCTCAGCCATATGAAGAAATACGGCACGCCGCTCTCGGCGTTCGCGAAAGTGCGCGCCAAGGCGAGCCGCCACGCCAAGAACAACCCGCTGGCGCTGTTCCGCAAGGAGGTCACCGCCGACGACGTGATGAACGACCAGGTGATCTGGCCCGGCGTGATGACGCGGCTGATGGCGTGCCCGCCGACCTGCGGCGCCGCTGCCGCGATCCTGGTCTCGGACAAGTTCGCCGAGCAGCACGGCCTCAACAGGCAGGTCCGCATCGCCGCGCAGGCGATGACGACGGATACGCCGTCGACCTTTGGGGCCTCCGACATGATGCAGGTGGTCGGCTACGACATGGCGCGCGATGCCGCCAACAAGGTCTATGAAGCTGCTGGCATCGGCCCAAAGGACATTGACGTCGTCGAGCTGCACGACTGCTTCGCGCACAACGAGCTCATCACCTATGAAGGGCTCGGCCTGTGCGGGCAGGGTGAGGCGGCGAAGTTCATCGACGACGGCGACAACACCTATGGCGGCAAGTTCGTCACCAATCCCTCCGGCGGGTTGCTGTCGAAGGGCCATCCGCTCGGTGCCACCGGCCTCGCACAGTGCTACGAGCTCACGCGGCAGTTGCGCGGCACCGCTGCGGCGACGCAGGTGGAGGGCGCGCGGCTCGGCTTGCAGCACAATCTCGGCCTCGGCGGCGCCTGCGTCGTGACGCTCTACCAACGCGCCTGAGGTCACCATGGTCGATCAATCCGCTGTCGGGCGTACATTCGCGCCCGTGACCGCGCGCGTCGAGCCGGGGCGTCTGCGCTTCTTCCTCGACACGCTCGGCGACACCAACCCGGTCTATCGCGACGGGGCGGCCGCACGTGCGGCCGGCTTCACTGCGGCGCCGGTGCCGCCGACCTATCTGTTCTGCCTGGAGATGATGGACGCGCCCGATCCGTTCGAATTCCTGACCGCGCTCGACATCGATCTCGCCCGCGTGCTGCATGGCGAGCAGCGCTTCGACTATCACGCGCCGGTGGTCGTCGGCGACACGCTGACCCTGACGTCGCGCGTCACCGAAGTCACCGACAAGAAGGGCGGGGCGATGACCCTGATCGTCATCGTCACTGCGGTCACCAACCAGAACGGCATTCACGTCGCCGATACCTCGCGCACGGTCGTGGTGCGCAATGCGAGGCCGTCATGAGCGCTGCCATTCCGTCGGTCGGCGACCGCCTGGTCCACAAGGAGTTTCCGCCGATCACCCGCCATCGCCTGGCGCTGTATTGCGGGGCTTCGGGGGATCACAACCCGATCCATGTCGATCTCGATTTCGCCAAGGCGGCGGGTTTCCCCGACGTGTTCTCGCACGGCATGCTGGTGATGGGCTATCTCGGTCAGGCGTTGACCGATGCGGTCGTGCCGTCGCGGATCCGCTCGTTCTCGACCCGCTTCGCCGCCATCACGCAACTTGGGGCGAAGCTGACCTGCGAGGGCGTGGTGATCGAGCTGATCGAGCATCATGGCGAACGGCGCGCAAAGCTCGCGCTGACGACCAAGGACCAGAACGGCGAGATCAAGCTTGCCGGCGAAGCCATCATCGCGCTGTAGGGAGAGATCATGTCGAAGCTGCAAGGGAAGGTCGCGCTGGTCTCCGGATCGGGGCGCGGCATCGGGCGGGCGATTGCGCTGAAGCTCGCGAGCGAGGGCGCGCGCGTCGTGGTCAACGACCTCGATGCCGAGCCGGGCGACGCCGTCGTCGCCGAGATCAAGGCCATGGGCGGTGAGGCGATCGCGGTCAATGGCAGCGTGACCGAAGCCGGTTTTGCCGATCGTTTTGTAGGTAGCGCCATCGAGCAGTTCGGCGGCCTCGACATCATCGTCAACAATGCCGGTTACACCTGGGACTCGACGATCCAGAAGATGACCGACGAGCAGTTCCAGGCGATGCTCGACGTCCATCTGGTCGCGCCGTTCCGCATCATGCGTGCGGCATCCGAGCCGATCCGGGTGATGGCGAAGAAGGAGGCCGAGGCCGGGCGCGAGGTGTTCCGCAAGGTCGTCAACATCTCTTCGATCGCGGGCCTCTACGGCAATGCCGGGCAGGCGAGCTATTCCTCGGCGAAGGCCTCGCTGATCGGGCTGACGCGGACGATGTGCAAGGAGTGGGGCCGCTACAAGGTCAATGTCAATTGCGTGGCGTTCGGCCTGATCAACACCCGCCTGACCCAGCCGATCGAGACCCAGCAGAAGACCATCGACGTCGCCGGCCGCGACATCAAGGTCGGCGTGCAGCCGCAGATGCTGGAGGCGATGGGCCGCATGATCCCGCTTGGCCGCGGCGGCACGCCGGAAGAGGCAGCCGATGCCGTCTATCTGTTCTGCAGCCCGGAATCGAACTACATCAGTGGCCAGGTGATCGTCGCCGGCGGCGGTCTGCTCATCTGACACGAGGATAACATGCACTACCGATCGTCCTGGATGACCGAGGAGCTGGACACCTTCCGTGACCAGTTTCGCAAATTTCTTGCCAAGGACCTGGCGCCGCATGCCGAGACATGGCGCGCGCAGAAGCTGGTCGACCGCTCCGCCTGGCGCGCGCTCGGCGAGATGGGCGCGCTGCTGCCGAGCGTACCCGAGGCCTATGGCGGCCTGGGGACGACCTTCGCCTATGACGCCGCTGTCCTCGACGATCTCGAGAGCACCGTCCCGGAATTGACCACCGGCGTCTCCGTGCACAGCGCGATCGTCGCGCATTACATCCTCAACTATGGCTCGGAGGAGCAGAAGAAGCGCTGGCTGCCCAGGATGGCGTCCGGCGAGATGGTCGGCGCCATCGCGATGACCGAGCCCGGCACCGGCTCCGACCTGCAGGCCGTCAAGACCACGGCGAAGAAGCAGGGCAATTCCTATGTCATCAACGGCCAGAAGACCTTTATCACCAACGGCCAGGCCGCCGATCTCGTGATCGTCGTCGCGCGCACCGGCGCCGCGGGCGCCAAGGGCATCTCGCTGATCGTGGTCGAGACCGCCGGCGCCGAGGGCTACCGCCGCGGCCGCAACCTCGACAAGATCGGCCTGCATGCCTCCGATACCTCGGAGCTGTTCTTCGACAATGTCACGGTGCCGCCGGAAAACCTGCTCGGCAACGAGGAGGGCAACGGCTTCGTGCAACTGATGCAGCAACTGCCGCAGGAACGGCTGTCGCTGGCGATCGGCGCCGTCGCCTCGATGGAGCGCGCAGTGAAGATCACCGCCGAATACACCAAGGAGCGCACCGCGTTCGGCAAGCCGCTGATCGAGTTCCAGAACACCGCCTTCACGCTGGCCGAGCGCAAGACCGAGGCGACGATCGCGCGCGTGTTCGTGGACTGGTGCGTCGAGCGGCTGGTGGCCGGCGATCTCGACACCGTGACGGCCTCGATGGCGAAATGGTGGTGCTCGCAGAAGCAGGTCGAGACCGCCGACGAATGCCTGCAACTGCACGGCGGCTATGGCTACATGCAGGAATATCCGATCTCGCGGATGTTCATCGATTCCCGCATCCAGAAGATCTATGGCGGCACCAACGAGATCATGAAGGTCCTGATCGCGCGGTCGTTGTAGGGCGGATTGGGCTGCTAGTTTCGTCATTGCGAGCGAAGCGAAGCAATCCAGCTTTCGGCTTTCTGGGTGGGCATGGATTGCTTCGCTTCGCTCGCAACGACGGCGGATGGGACCTGGGCCGGGACCCGTTCTGCAGAATCGACCGGCTGCGCAAGTCGCCAGCACACCTTTTCCCACCGCATAGCCCAATGCGGCCGCCGCATCCCGCGGCGAGTTCGGCCTTGCGCCACATTCCGGTCTATCATACCCCCGTCGGACCACGTTCCGCGCGGCCCGCCAGGCGCGCGCCAATGCCCGCAGGGAGCCCTCATGACCAAATCGAACGCCCGCACCGGAGGCCAGATCCTGATCGACCAGCTGGTCGCGCAGGGAGTGGAACGCGTCACCTGCGTGCCCGGCGAGAGCTATCTGGCGGCGCTCGATGCCCTGCATGACAGTCCGATCGACGTCGTGATCTGCCGCGCCGAGGGCGGGGCTGCGATGATGGCGGAGGCCTATGGCAAGCTGACCGGACGTCCGGGCATCTGCTTCGTCACCCGCGGCCCCGGTTCGACCAACGCTGCGCACGGCGTGCACATCGCGATGCAGGACTCGACCCCAATGATCCTGTTCGTCGGCCAGGTCGACACCGGCATGCGCGAGCGCGAGGCGTTCCAGGAGCTCGACTACAAGGCGGTGTTCGGCACCATGGCGAAATGGGCCGTCGAGATCGATCGCCCCGATCGCATCCCCGAGCTGGTCGCGCGCGCCTTCCGTGTCGCGCTACAGGGCCGCCCCGGTCCGGTGGTGATCTCGCTGCCGGAGAACATGCTGACCGAAACCGCAGCGGTCGCCGACGCGCCGAAGGTCGAGCCCGCGGCGACCTGGCCGGCACCGGCTGACCTCGAGCGCCTCGGCGCCATGCTCGCATCCGCCAAGGCGCCGATCGTGGTGCTCGGCGGCTCGGCCTGGACCGCTGATGCCGCCAAGGGCATCGCGCGCTTTGCCGAGCGTTTTGATCTCCCGGTCGCGACCTCGTTCCGGCGCGCGTCGCTGTTCGACGCCGATCATTCGCACTATGCCGGCGATCTCGGCATCGGCCCGAGCCCGAAGCTGAAGGACCGTATCACCGGCGCCGACGTCATCCTCTTGATCGGTGGCCGGATGTCGGAGATGCCGTCATCGTTCTACACGCTGCTCGACATTCCCGTGCCGAGCCAGAAGCTGATCCATGTCCATCCTGGCTCGGAAGAACTCGGCCGGGTCTACCAGCCGGCGCTGGCGATCCAGGCGACGCCCGCGGCCTTTGCCGCCGCGGTCGAGAACATGAAGCCCTCGGCCGCGCCGGGCTGGAAGGGCGAGGCGGCAAAGGCGCATGCGGACTATCTGGCCTGGACCGACAAGCCGCGCGAGCTGCCGGGCAGCTTCCAATATGGCGAGGTCGTCACCTGGTTGCGCGACCGCTTGCCGAAAGACGCGATCGTCTGCAACGGCGCCGGCAACTACGCCGGCTGGATTCACCGTCACCATCGCTTCCACAGCTTCGCCGCGCAGCTCGCGCCGACCTCGGGCTCGATGGGCTATGGGGTGCCGGCGGCCGTGATGGCCAAGCGGCAGCATCCGGATCGCGTCGTCGTCGCGTTCGCCGGCGACGGTTGCTTCCTGATGAACGGGCAGGAGTTCGCCACCGCCGTGCAGTACGACGCGCCGCTGGTCGTCGTCATCATCGACAATGCGCAATACGGCACCATCCGCATGCATCAGGAGCGCGACTATCCCGGCCGGGTCGTCGGTACCCAGCTCAAGAATCCGGACTTCGCGCTGTACGCCAAGGCGTTCGGCGGCCATGGCGAGCGGGTCGAGCGCACCGAAGATTTCGCGCCGGCGTTCGAGCGCGCACTGGCTTCCGGCAAGCCGGCGATCCTGCACTGCCTGGTCGATCAGCGTGCGCTGTCGGTCGGCAAGGATTTTGTCCCCGGGCAGGCCTGATCCGGAAAAGTGCGAAGCGGTTTTCCGAAAGAGATCATGCCCAACAGAAAGGCCACACGCTGATGGTGCAGCCGGCCGGCCGTCACGTCGCGATCATCGGTGCCGGCGCGGTCGGCGTCATCAGCGCCATCGAAGCGCTGCGCGAGGGCCATCGCGTCACGCTGATCGATCCGGGCGAGCCCGGCGGCGAGCAGGCGGCGAGCTATGGCAATGCCGGCTGGCTGTCGTCGCATTCGGTGATCCCGCCGGCTGAACCCGGCACCTGGAAGAAGGTGCCGGGCTATCTGATGGACCCGCTCGGGCCGCTGGCGATCCGCTGGTCGTACCTGCCGAAGGCCTTGCCGTGGCTGGTCAAATACCTGCTGTCGAGCCGGACCGAGGCGCAGGTCGAGGCCACCGCGCGCGCGATGCGCGACCTGCTCCAGGACGCGCCGCTGCTGCACCGGCAGCTCGCCGAGGAGGCCGGCGTCCCCGAGCTGATCGAGCGGCGCGGCGTGATGCACGCGTTTCCCTCGCGCGCCCCGTTTGACAAGGATCTCGGCTGGCGCATTCGCAAGCGCGTCGGCATCGAATGGCTGGAGCTCGACGAAAACGAGATGCGCCAGCGCGAGCCCGACCTGCATCCGCGCTACAAGTTCGGTGTCGTGGTCGAGGAGGCGGGCCGCTGCCGCGATCCCGGCGCCTATGTCGCGGCGCTCGCCGCGCATGCGATCGCGAACGGCGCCGAGCGCGTCGCTGCCAAGGCCACCGGTCTCAAGCTGTCCGGCGACAGGCTCGTCGCCGTGATCACCGAGAGCGGCGAAATTCCCTGCGACGCCGCAGTGGTCGCCGCCGGCGCGCGCTCGAAGCAACTGACCGCATCGATCGGCGATCGGTTGCCGCTGGAAACCGAGCGCGGCTATCACGTGATGATCGAACATCCGGAGTGCGGTCCGCGCAATTCGATCATGGCATCCGACGCCAAGATGGTCGTCAACTGGACCGACAAGGGCCTGCGCGCCGCCGGCACGGTGGAGATCGCGGGGCTCGACGCCGAGCCGAACTGGCAGCGTGCCGAGATCCTGCGCGACCATCTGCTCAGCATGTTCCCGAAACTGCCGCGGGATATTCCGCCATCGCGGATCAAGACCTGGTTCGGCCATCGCCCGAGCATGCCCGACGGCCGCCCCTGCATCGGCCACAGCCGCGCCACGAGCGACGTCATCTACGCCTTCGGCCACGGTCACGTCGGCCTGGTCGGCTCGGCCCGCACCGGCCGACTGGTCGCGCAACTGCTGAGCGGAAAGCCGCCGGAGATTCCGCTGGCGCCGTTCGCGCCGTCGCGTTTCCTTTAGGTCAGTCCGCGTTACCGGAATGCCTTGACCGGATCGAGCCGCGCAGCGCGCCACGATGGATAGAGCGTCGCGAGGAACGCCAGCGTCAGTGCCATGATCACGACTGTGGCGGTCTCCACGACATCGACCTCGGCCGGCAGCTCTGACAGGAAGTAGAGTTCGGGTGGGAAGAGCTGCCTGCCGGTCAGCCATGACAGGGCTTGACGGATCGCCTCGATGTGGCGGCAGACGACCAGGCCGACCGTGAAGCCGACCAGCGTCCCCACCACGCCGATCGAAGCTCCGGTGATCAGGAAGATCCGCATGATGGAGCCTTGTGAGGCGCCCATCGTGCGGAGGATCGCTATGTCGCTGCCCTTGTCCTTGACCAGCATGATCAGCCCGGACACGATGTTCAGCGCCGCCACTAGCACGATCATGGTCAGGATCACGAACATCACGTTGCGTTGGACCTGGAGCAGGCCAAAGAAGGTCGTGTTGCGCTGACGCCAATCCACCAGGAAGACCGGCCGCTCCGCTGCCTCCAGCACCGCCTTGCTGAACTGGTCGATGTGATCCGGATCGGTGGTGAAGACCTCGATCCCGGTGACGTTCGTGCCGCGGTTGAAGTAAGCCTGTGCCTCCGCGATCGGCATGAAGACGAGGCCGGCGTCATATTCGGACATGCCGATCTCGAACACGGCTGATACCTGATACTTCTTGATCCGCGGCATGACGCCCATCGGCGTGCTCGCACCACGTTGCGCGATCAGCGTGATGCTGTCGCCTACGCGTGCCGCGAGCTGATCGGCGAGCCGGCGGCCGATGACGATCCCCTGGTCCTCGTCAAAATTCTCGATCGACCCCTTGATGGTGTTGCCGACGGAGGGGAGACGCGAGAGGTCGGCGGCGCGGATACCGCGGACGAGGACGCCGGAAGCCTCGGAGGATGATGCCAGCGCGGTGCCGTCGACCACCGGTACAACGAGTCGGATGCCCTGTACCCGGGTGATGCGTTCGGTGACATCCTGCCAGTCGGTCAGGGGCCTTTCCACCGGTTGCACCAGAATGTGGCCGTTGAGGCCGAGAATCTTGCCAAGCAGTTCCTTGCGAAAGCCGTTCATGACCGCCATCACGATGATCAGCGTGGCGACACCGAGCATGATGCCGAGGAACGAAAATCCGGCGATCACCGAGATGAGGCCTTCCCGGCGCCGCGCCCGCAGGTAGCGTGCCGAGAGCATCCATTCGAACGGGGCGAACGGCGTGGTTTGCGATGGCTCTGCCACAATCTTGCTCATGGGCCCAATGGGATCGGCATACCATTCTTTTTGCCGCGGGGCTCGGCCCGGTCAGTTATTGCACGGTCGGCTCGCCCTGGACAGGCCGCGTCGCGTTGAGATCGACGACATTGTCGCCGTCGGCGAGGATCGCGCGTCGATGCGTGATGGCCAGCACCGTAACGTCGTCGACCAGGGTCCGCACATGCTCCATGATGTCGCGCTCGGTCGCATCGTCGAGCGCGGAGCTCGCCTCGTCGAGGAACAGCACCGTTGGCCGGCCATAGAGGGCGCGGGCGATCGCGATCCGCTGGCGCTCGCCGCCCGACAGTTTCAGGCCGCGTTCGCCGACCGTGGTCTCGAAGCCGTCCGGCAGTGCCTCGATGAAGGACAGGATGGCTGCTTTCTCCGCCACCTCGCGGAGCCGGGCGTCGTCGCGCCCGCGCCCGAGAATGATGTTGTCGGCAAGGCTCTCGTTGAGCAGCGCGACGTCCTGGGGCACCACCGCGATGGTGCCGTACCAATCGGCACGCGCGATCTGCGCGAGGTCGATGTCGTCGACCAGGATGCGGCCCGCATCCGGCTCGACCGATTTCAGCGCAAGCTTGAAGATGGTCGACTTGCCGGAGCCGGTCTCGCCGACGATGAATGTGATGGCGCCACGGTGCGCGACGAAGCTGATCCCAGCGATGCCGCGGCCGTTGCCATAGGCATAGTCGACCTTTTCGAAGGTGATGCGCCCGTTGCGGGGAGCGAAGCCTTGCGCATCCTTCGTTTCAATCTCCTCGGGTGCCTGCCACATCCTGGCGAGCGGGACGAGCTGTGCCCGCGAGCGTGCCACATTGTCCATGGTCTGGGAGATCATCTCGAACGGCAGGTTGAGCTGCAGCAGCAGGGTGTTGAACAGCACGATGTCGCCGACCGTTGTCGTCCCGGCCTGATAGCGGGGCAGCAACAGCAGAAAACTGACGGCGAATTGCACCGAGAGTCCGAGACCGAGCAGCGCCAGCGTAAGGGCGCGACGCAGCATGTAGGCCCGCCAGCTGTCCTTGACTGCGCGGGCCTTTTCGGCGAAGCGGCCGCTCATCCAGGCGTGGCTGCCGAGATGGCGCAAGGCTTCCATCGCGTTCATCGCGTTGCCGGTGAAGCGCGCGTTGTCCTGTGAGGCGGATACGGCGGCATCGAGCAGCATCTGCGAGCGGCTGGTCGAGAGATAGGTCAAGATCAGCACCAGGGCGCCGTAACCGGCGACGATGGCCACGATCTGGTTGTCGAGCAGGGCGCCGAAGGTGACCAGCGTCAGCGTGACCTGCGTTGCGGCCGGAATGAACACGATCAGCACGATCTGCAGGAGCGTGGTCAGCGCGCCGCGGCCCTGGTTGCCGGCGGTCTGGATCTCGGCCGCGTTGTGCTCGATGAAGAAGTCGGATCGCTTGCGCAGGATGCGCGCGAAGAACTGCGTGCTGACGATGAAGCCGAGGTTCTCGGCGGTGATTACCGAGAGATTCTGCACCACGCGTTGCAGCGCCGAGGCCAATCCCACCAGCGCGGCATAGATCAGGAACGCCCACAGCAGGTCCGCGACCACGGTCTCCCGGGTCAGGCGATCGATCAGGCGGGAGAACAGGTAAGGAGCGGCGATGCCGCTCGCGCTCGCCAGGAACACGATGGTCGCCACCAGCAGCAGCGCCCATCGGTCGGACTTCCAATAGGCACGGAATATCTCGGCGACCGGGCCTCTGGGGAAGGGCTCGCTCATGCGGTTTGACCGGCTGGAATTGGGGCGGATGGGAATGCGTCAATTCCGTCGCGGCGTCAATGACCGATCCACGACTGCCGAACGATTTTGGAAGCAATCCAGCCAAGCCGGTCGCTGGATGCTCTCCCGGCATTTTCCGCGTCGGCGCGGACTTCAGCTGTCGCCGGCCCAGGCGGCGATCACGGCCGGTGCGATCA
This sequence comes from Bradyrhizobium sp. UBA2491, assembly GCF_002341725.1. Lineage (NCBI taxonomy): Bacteria > Pseudomonadati > Pseudomonadota > Alphaproteobacteria > Hyphomicrobiales > Nitrobacteraceae > Bradyrhizobium > Bradyrhizobium sp. UBA2491. Next base: position 22,517 of record NZ_DDOP01000001.1, on the reverse strand, counting down.
CGCGCCGGGGCATGTGCGGATTGATCGTTCCGGCACTGACATCCTGCGTCTGGACGAGCAGGGTGCGTGCGAACGCCTTGGCGTCCTGCTCGGTGGTGAAGGTGCGGGTCTGGCGTGCGAAGCGGTGGTGTCCGGCGTCGGGATTTCTCACGGCAAACGAGACGTACCAGATGGCCTTGTCGGTCTTCATCGCGCCTCGCTCGCGGCGCCGGTCCAACTGCGCGATCCGGAGGGCCTGCTGACGGCCCGATGTGCAAAGAGTACCACGACGAAAGATCCTGAAATGCAACAGTGTCCGACTGAATGGCCGTTCGGCAGCGAGGCCACCCGACAATATCGGCACGCATACCGATGCTGGCGAGTTATTATCTCTCAACCGATGGGTGAATGACAATGCGCCGCCGCTCCATTGGTTCCCGCGATCCGGCGCCGCGGCTTTCTGGCTGTCCGAAGCTGCTGGAGTGGCCAGGTGGCGCGTGTCGCGCTAGGTCGCGTTGTTCGCCTTGCGCGCCGTGGCGATGGCCTTTTCGACTTCGGCGGCGAGGGAGGCGAGGTGCTCGGCAAGCTTGGCGAACAGTTCGCGCTTCCTGATGTCCGTGGTCAGGTCGCGGATCAGCGCGCACTCCGCAGCATCGGTGCGAAGTTTCTCGAGATGCGTCAGCATGTCCTGCATCTTTGCCGTCCCCGGGGGTCTTCGACAAACGCTAGGCGGCGAGAACCCCGGCGACAATAACGTGTGATAATTTGCCGCTGGCATCCGACGAAGCAGATTGCGCCTTCGTCATCCCCGAAGCGCAAAGCGCGCCGGGGCATCACGAAGCAACGGATTAGCCCCTGCTACTGAGTTGCCCGACGGGGCAATCGGCAAAAACGCGTCAAGTCCCCATCCGCGAAATATTTCGCTTTATCCGAAGTGCAACCCGGTGTATGGTCCGCCCGTCTCACCCGATCGAGGGGCGCTTGCGCATCGTCAGGAGTGTTGCGGTGAGATGCGGTGGACGCTGCGGTCACGAGTGACGACGCGTGACCGAGGCGGACGGTGAAGTCGTGTGGTCCTGACGCCCTAGCGGCAGGTGTCCTCTCGCAGGACGCGCAAGCGTTTTGCAAGGGCGGTGACAAGCAAGCCCAGTCTCGCCGGGGAGAGCACGAAGTAAGCCGTAACCCATCGCGCAGGGAAAGCCGGATTGCTCCGGTTACACCTGTGGTCCTACCCCCGTGCTTTCTACCCTTCGCACGGGGCCCATGGGTGCGATCGGCACCCGGCTTTCCCTGCGCCCTCTGCCAAAGAGAGGGCGGAACGACGAGCAAACCTCGGACAAATCATGTCGCGAGAACGCGGATATCTGCGCGCTTCAGCGCACCGGACCGAAACTCTTCAGCGCCTCCGTGACGATGATCTCGCCGGCCTCCTGCACGAAATGTCCGGCATCGGGCAGTTCGAGCGGCGGCGGACAGTTTCGGATCACCTGCCGCAGCTGGCCCATCACCGGCGGCCCGAGCACCGGGTCCTTCATGCCGACTGCCATGAAGCTTTGTCCGCTCCAGTGCTGCGACCAGAAGTCCCGCGCGCGCCGCGACAGCGCCGCGCCGCCGGCGTCGGGTCGATCCGGGACCAGATTTGGAAAGCGCCGGACGCCGGCCTTGTACCGCGCGTCCGGATAGGGCGCGGCGTAGGCGGCGGCTTCCTTGTCTGCGAGAGTGGGGACCGCTCGTTGCATCAGCGCTGCGATATCCATGTCTGGGCTGCGGTTGGAGAAGCCGCGCCACGCCAGGAAGCCTTCGCCCAACGGCACGTCTCCCGTGCCGAGCATCGTATTCATCACCAGCAGCCGGTCGAACCGGTCCGCCATGTCCATCGGAATCGTCAATCCGATCAATCCACCCCAATCCTGGCACACCAGCATCACGCGGCGCAGGTCGAGCGCCTCGATCAGGGACATCACCGAGGACCGATGGAAGTCGAAGGTGTAGATGGCTTCGTCGACGGGCTTGTCGGAGCGACCGAAGCCGAAGAAGTCCGGCGCCACGACGCGGAATCCCGCGCCGAGCAGCATCGGGATCATCCTGCGGTAGAGGTAGGCCCAGGTCGGTTGGCCGTGCAGGCAAAGCGCCACCGGCGCAGTCTTCATTCCATCGTCGAGATAGTGCATGCGCAGCGGGCCGATCTCGATGTAACGGGGAGCGAAGGCAAATCCGGGCAATCCGGCGAAGCGCTCGTCCGGTGTTCGAAGCGTCTGCATGTCTCTCCCTTTCGATTCGTCATCGGCCCGCGCGAGGACGTCGAGCGAGCCGTTCCATGGTAACCTATCACATGGCACCGCGGGCAACCGGCGGGGATGCCCCGCAACCCGTGGTCTGGAGATGAAATGACCGTCATCACATCAAGGACCGACGATACGCTTCTCGTGACGATCGATCGGCCACCCGTCAACGCGCTCGATCTCGATACGATCACGTTGCTCGAGCGGACGTTTGCGGCGGCCGCCGCGGAGGCACCGTCGAGCGGCGTCGTGCTCACCGGCGGCGGCCAGGTGTTCTCCGCCGGTGTCGATACGCGCGCCTTCGCGGGCTACGCTCGGGAGCAACGCCACGAGATGGTTCGCGCGATCACGCGGATGCTGGCGCGCCTGCTCGCGATCCCCGTGCCTGTCGTGGCGGCGATCAACGGCCACGCGCTGGGCGGCGGTTTCGTGCTCATGCTGGGCTGTGACTATCGTCTCGCGGTCGACAGCGCGGCCGCCAAGCTCGGCATGACCGAGGCACAGGCCGGCATCCCGTTCCCGGCCGGGCCGCTCGAGGTGATGCGCCATGAGCTGTCGCCGGAATTGTTGCGCCGCCTGACGCTGACCAGCGCCGTCGTCGACACGCGCGAATGCCTCGATCAGCGGCTGCTCGATGCACTGTGCCCGGCTACGGATCTGCCGGCCCAATCGATCGCCGCCGCAAAGCGCCTCGCTGCCCAGCCGGGATTTCGCGCGGTGAAGCGGCAGATTCGCGGTGAACTCGCCGCACGCCTCGAACGCCTGGCCGCGACCGGCCAGGATCCATTTCTTGCTGTGTTCGGCTGATCACCGTCGTCCCGGCTTTGGCTGCAACTCCGTCCGATGATCCAGGCGACCCGCGTGCTAGCCGATCCGCACCACCATCTTGCCGAGCGCGGCACGAGTCTGCATGGTCGTGAATGCATCGCGGAAATCGTCGAATGCGAACACCTTGCCGACCACCGGCGCCAGCCGGCCGTCGTTGAGCCACGCCGACAATTGCGTCATCACGCGCACCTGGGCCTCAGGCTCGCGGCGTGCGATCTGGGCGGCATCGACGCCGATCAGGAGGCCGCCCTTCAGCAGCGGCAGGTTGAACGGCAGAGCAGGGATCTGGCCGGCGGCAAAGCCGACCACGACATGGCGGCCGTTCCAGGCGATCGAGCGGAATGCCTGCAACGAAACTTCGCCGCCGACCGGATCGAAGATGACGTCGGGGCCGTGGCCAGCGGTCGCGTCCTTCAGGGCGTCGCGCCAATCGGGGGCCGTGTAGTCGACCACAGCGTCGGCGCCGAAGCTCATGGCGAAGTCGCGCTTCTCGTCGGTCGAGGCGGCGGCGATGACGCGGGCGCCGAGCAGCTTGCCGACCTGGATTGCGGCGATGCCGGTGCCGCCGGCGGCGCCCAGCACCAGCAATTGCTCGCCAGCCTTGAGCGCGCCGCGCTCGCCGAGCGCATAGAGTGCGGTCAGGTAGTTGGTGCGGAAGGCGGCGGCTGCCTCCATCGACAGGCCGTCGGGCATGACCTCGATCGCAGTGGCCGGCACCACGACCTGCTCGGCCAGCGCGCCGGAGCGCGCCGCGCCCATCACCCGCATGCCCGGAATGATGCCGGCGACATCGCTTGCGACCGCGTCGACCACGCCGGCGAACTCCGCGCCGGGCGTGAAGGGCAGGGGATCCTTGGTCTGGTAGCGACCCTCGACCTTCAATCCGTCGACGAAGCCGATACTGGCGGCATGGACCTTGACGCGGACCTGTCCGGGACCGGGTTCGGGGGTGGCGATCTCCTTGAGCCCGATCCGATCGATGGGTGCATATTGCTCGACGACGACCGCCTTCATCCTGTCCTGCTCACTGGTTGGTTTCCTCTCGCGCCGGCTCCGCTCCGATTGAAACGGAACGAGGCTCCCGATTCTTGTGTTGACGCGTTTTGCTCACGCAAACCGGTAGTCATCCCGGATCAAGTCCGGGACAGGCTTTCGCGCGAAAACGCCTCCCACAAACCTATCTCATGTCCGTTGTTCTACGGGGAGGGCTTTTGCGCATGGCGCGGCGGCGGTCTGAGCAGAAAGCCAACATCTTCAACGACATCGCGAAATTGCCGGCGTTTACCCGTTGTTATCCCTACCAAATTCGGTAACGCGTCCTTAAGCGCATTAACGTTAGGGTTTTTCCACGCGGCCCAGCTCGGGCCGTGCGCCGTCCAGGACAGGCGGGTGTCGCGTTCGCGTTGGAGTCTCCGATGGATATCATGACAGGCGCCGGGCTCTTGGCCGGCATCATCGTCATCGCGGTGATGATGTTCATGGGCGGCGACCTGCACATGTTCATCTCCGAACATGCCATGATCATCATCTTCGGCGGTTCGATCGCGGCGACCATGATCCGTTTTCCGCTCGGCGTGATGCTGCACGGCCTGCCGCTCGGCGCCAAATTTGCCTTCACCATGAGCCGGCTGTCGGCCCGCGACCTGGTCGACGAACTCGCCCGCATCGCCGAGATCGCCCGCAAGCAGGGCCCGGTCGGCCTCGAGAAGGTCGAGACCGACGAGCCGTTCCTGGCCAAGGGGATTCGCTATGTCGCCGACGGTTACGACCTCGAATTCATCCGCGACAATCTGGAGCGCGACCGCGACAATTTCCTGATGCATCTCGACGAGGGCAGCAAGATCTACCGCGCGATCGGCGACTGCGCGCCGGCGTTCGGCATGATCGGCACCCTGATCGGCATGGTGCAGATGTTCGCCAACATGACCGACCCCTCCAAGCTCGGCCCGTTCATGGCGACCGCGCTGCTCGCGACGCTGTACGGCGCGCTGGTCGCCAACCTGTTCTGCCTGCCGATCGCCGACAAGCTGCACGGCAAGCTGCTCGACGAGGAGACCAACCGCACGCTGATCATCGACGGCATCCTGATGATCCGCGACTCCAAGAGCCCGGCGCTGGTGCGCGAAATGCTGCTGGCCTATCTGCCGGAGAAGCATCGCCACGAGGAAGGCGAGCCGGTGCCGGCCTGACCGGCCGGCGCGGGCGCTGCAGAGATCTGATCGATGGCGAAGAAAAAGCGCGGCGATGCCCATGGTGGAGGTCACGGCTGGTTCGTGACCTTCGCCGACCTGATGGGCCTGATGATGAGCTTCTTCGTGATGCTCGTCGCGTTCTCCACCATGGACAACAACAAGCTGAAGATCGTCGCCGGCTCGATGCGCGACGCCTTCGGCGTGCAGACCAATGTGCGCTATTCCGGCATCGTCGAATCCGACGGCCTGCCGACCCGGCCGAAGCTCAAGAACGTCGACCACATCTCGCCGGAGGAATCCTCCGCCAATCCGACGCCGGACGAGCAGGAGCGCAGCCAGATCAACGGCGCGCGGCTGAAGATCGACCGCGAATTCGCGCTCGCTTCCGCCTCGCTGCGGCAGGCCTTGCAGGACATGCCGGAGCTCACCGAGATCTCCAAGAACATCATGTTCGAGGAGACCAAGGAGGGGCTCAACCTCGAGATCATCGACCAGGACGGCCGGTCGATGTTCGCCGATGGCTCCAGGGAACCGTATGATCGCACCCGCCGGCTGATCCAGAAGCTCGCCGCGCCGTTGAAAGCGACGCCGCTGCGGGTCGCGATCGTGGGGCATACAGCCGCAGGCTTCGTGCCGGCGCGCAGCGATTACGATGCCTTCGACCTGTCCGCGGATCGCGCCAATACGGTGCGGCAGATCCTGGAGCGGGAGGGGTTGCCGCCGTCGCACATCTTCGCGGTTTCCGGCAAGGCGGACGGCCAACCGCTGTTTCCCGACGACCCGACCCTGCCGGCAAATCGTCGCGTCACCATCACGTTGATGCGGGAAAATCCGCCGTTGCCGCCGGACTTGAAGCCGTAGTTCCGGGTTACCATGCTACCGTCAAGCTAGCAGTGTTGCGCGGTTGACACGCGCGGCGGAAGCGTCGATAGCCGCGCGGATCAAAATCAACGGGTCGGACGTTCCAACCTCGCCATGGCTGTCAGCGCCTCATCCACCGAAGCCCGGGAAGCCCAAGGTGCGGGCCAAGGTACCGGCCAAGGCACAGGCCAAGGCAACACCACCTCCAGCTTCTGGGCGCTGACGCTGGGCAGCATCGGGGTGGTGTTCGGCGACATCGGAACCTCGCCGCTCTACGCATTCCGCGAGGCGGTCGGCGGCGCCGCGCACGGCCAGCCGGTCACCCGCATCATGGTGCTCGGCGTGCTCAGCCTGATCCTGTGGGCGCTGTTCACCGTCGTCACCGCGAAATACGTCCTGCTGCTGCTGCGCGCCGACAACAATGGCGAGGGCGGCACGCTTTCGCTGATGGCGCTCGGCCAGCGCGCGATCGGTCGCCGCAGCTGGCCGCTGCTCGCGCTCGGCGTGGTCGGCGCCTCGATGTTCATCGGCGATTCCATGATCACGCCGGCGATCTCGGTGCTGTCGGCGGTCGAAGGCCTCAAGCTCGCCACGCCGCATCTCGAGCATTACGTGGTGCCGCTGACGATTCTGATCCTCGTCGTGCTGTTCTCGGTGCAGCGCAGCGGCACCGCCCGCGTCGCTTCCGCGTTCGGGCCGGTCATGGTGGTGTGGTTCGCCTCGCTGGCGGTGATGGGGCTCGTTCACATCATGGACGATCCGTCGGTGCTTGCGGCGATCAATCCCTATTATGCGCTTCAGTTCTTGCTGACCCACGGCACCATCGGCCTGGTGACGCTGGGCGCGGTGTTCCTCGCGGTGACCGGCGGCGAGGCGCTCTATGCCGATCTCGGTCATTTCGGTCGCAAGCCGATCCAGTCCGGCTGGCTGTTTTTCGTGCTGCCCTCGCTGCTGCTGAACTACTTCGGGCAGGGCGCCCTGGTGCTGTCCGATCCCGCGGCGATCGAGAACTCGTTCTACCGCATGGTGCCCGACGTGCTGCTGCTGCCGCTGGTCGGGCTTGCCACCGCCGCGACCGTGATCGCAAGCCAGGCAGTGATCACCGGCGCCTATTCGTTGATCAGCCAGGCGGTGCAGCTCGGCCTCCTGCCGCGCTTCGAGGTCCGTTACACCTCGGAGACCCATGCCGGGCAGATCTATCTGCCGCGGGTCAATCGGCTGCTCTTGATCGGCGTGCTGCTGCTGGTGCTGTTGTTCCGCACTTCAAGTGGACTCGCTTCGGCCTACGGCATCGCGGTCTCCACGACCATGGTCGCCGACGGCATCATGGGCTTCATCGTGATCTGGAAGCTGTGGAACTGGCGTGTCGCTTCGGCGGCGGCGCTGATCCTGCCGTTTGTGATCGTCGACATGACCTTCTTCAGCGCCAATCTGCTGAAGCTGTTCGAAGGCGCCTGGGTGCCGCTGCTGTTTGGCATCGTGATGGCGACGATGATCTGGACCTGGCGTCGCGGCGCCGCGATCCTGATTGCCAAGACCCGCCGCACCGAGGTGCCGCTGCGCGACCTGATCCACAGCCTGGAGAAGCGGCCGCCGCATATCGTCAAGGGCACCGCGGTGTTCCTGACCAGCGATCCGAGCTTCGTGCCGACAGCGCTGCTGCACAATCTCAAGCACAACAAGGTGCTGCACGAGCACAATGTGATCCTGACCATCGAGACCGCGCCGACGCCGCGCGTCGACCTGTCGGAGCGCGTCGGCATGGAGAAGATCAGCGACAAGTTCACCGCAGTCCGGCTGCGGTTCGGCTACATGGAATCGCCGAATGTGCCGAAAGCACTGGCCGTCGCACGCAAGCTCGGCTGGCAGTTCGACATCATGGCGACCTCGTTCTTCGTGTCGCGGCGTTCGCTGAAGCCGTCGGCCCAGTCGGGCATGCCGCAATGGCAGGACCATCTGTTCATCGCCATGAGCCGGTCCGCCAACGATGCGACCGACTATTTTCAGATCCCGACCGGCCGGGTGGTTGAAGTCGGTACCCAGGTAACCATTTGAACAAGCAGCAGGATTCCCGAGTTGAAAAATCGTGATCTATGCGTGATACGCATAGTTGAGGCCTGAATCCGTGCTAACCTATGCATTCCTGCCGGGAGTATAGGCCTGCGGTCCGGCGTTGTGCAGTGCGGCAGAAGATAGAGGCGCATCCTCCCATGTCATCCGAGAGTGCGGTCACCGCGGCGGAAACGCCCGCGGCCAATGGCCATGGCGAGGCGCATTCGACCGCCACTTTCAAGGCGCTGATGCTTGGCAGCATCGGTGTCGTCTATGGCGACATCGGCACCAGCCCGCTCTACGCATTCCGCGAAGCTGTCGTGGCCGCCGCGGGCGGCGAGGGCGGCGTGACGACGCATGCCGTGCTCGGTGTGCTCTCGCTGATCTTGTGGGCTTTGATCGTCGTCGTCACGCTCAAATATGTCGTGATCCTGCTGCGCGCCGACAACAACGGCGAAGGCGGCACGCTGGCGCTGATGGCGCTGGCGCAACGTGCAGCCACCAAGGGCGCCGGCGCAATCGTGCTGCTCGGCATCATCAGCGGCGCGCTGTTCTACGGCGATGCCGTCATCACGCCGGCACTCTCGGTGCTGTCGGCGATCGAGGGCATCAAGCTCGTCACGTCGACCTTCGATCCCTATGTCGTTCCCCTCACGGTGATCATCCTCGTCGGGTTGTTCTCGGTGCAGTCACGCGGCACTGCGCGGGTCGCGGCGTTCTTCGGGCCGGTGATGTGCGTGTGGTTCGCCGTGATCGCGATCGCGGCGTTGCCGCAGATCGTGCGGCATCCGGAGGTGCTGCACGCGCTGAACCCGCTGCTTGCGGTGTCGTTCATGCTGCATCATGGCGTGATCGGCTTCATCACGCTTGGTGCGGTGTTCCTCGCGGTGACCGGCGCCGAGGCGCTCTATGCCGACCTCGGCCATTTCGGCAAACGCCCGATCCAGACCGCGTGGCTGTTCGTCGTGCTGCCGTCGCTGGCGTTGAACTATCTCGGGCAGGGCGCGCTGGTGATCGGCGATCCCAGGGGGATCGAGAACCCGTTCTTCCTGATGTTCCCGGACTGGGCGCTGATTCCGATGGTCGCGCTTGCGACGGCCGCGACCGTGATCGCAAGCCAGGCCGTCATCACCGGCGCCTATTCGCTGACCCGTCAGGCGATCCAGCTCGGCCTGCTGCCGCGGTTCGAGATCCGTCACACCTCGGAAGCGCATTCCGGGCAGATCTATATGCCGCGCATCAACCGCTTCCTGTTCATCGCCGTGATCGTGCTGGTGCTGATGTTCCGCTCGTCGAGCGCGCTGGCGTCGGCCTATGGCATCTCGGTGACCGGCACCATGGTGGTGACGGCGATGATGGGCTTCGTGGTGATCTGGCGCGTCTGGAAATGGTCGCCGCTCGCGGCCGCCGCGCTGGTTGCGCCGTTCCTGTTCCTGGACATCACCTTCCTGGCCGCCAACCTGCTCAAGGTGTTCGAGGGTGGCTGGGTGCCGCTCGCGCTTGGCGGGGCGATGATCGTGGTGATGTACACTTGGCGGCGCGGCAGCCGGCTGTTGTTCGAGAAATCGCGCAAGCTGGAATTCCCGCTCGCCGATCTGGTCGCGATGCTGGAGAAGCGACCGCCGCAGCGGGTCTCCGGCACCGCGGTGTTCCTGACCAGCGATCCCGTCAGCGCGCCGACCGCGCTGATGCACAGCCTCAAGCACTACAAGGTGCTGCACGAGAAGAACGTCATCCTGACCATCGAGACCGCACAGACGCCGCGCATCGATCCGTCCGAGCGGGTCCGGATGGAGCAGCTGACCGAGACCTTCTCCAAGGTGACGCTGAAATTCGGCTTCATGGAACAGCCGAACGTGCCGAAGACACTGGCGATCGCCCGTAAGCTCGGCTGGCAGTTCGACATCATGTCGACTTCGTTCTTCCTGTCTCGCCGCGCGCTGAAGCCGGCGGCGCATTCCGGCATGCCGAGCTGGCAGGATCACCTGTTCATCGCGCTGAGCCGCTCGTCGAACGACGCCACCGATTATTTCCAGATCCCGACCGGGCGGGTGGTCGAGGTCGGGACGCAGGTCACGATCTAATAGGGCTTGGACTAGCTGACGCCGGGTGATTTCCGGGAAGCGTTTGGACACCCAGAATTATCGAGTCGGACCCGCAGCGAAAGCCGGCTGCGGCGCAGCATATCGATCCATCGAACGGAATGCTAATCCAACTCCGCGAGAGCCGCGTCAACTCGCGTCAGTATGGGTGTCTTGCCAAACTGAGAAAGAATTCGCCTCGACTCAGTAAGGTGATGCAAGGCGGGTGCGGTTCTTTTCTTGGCCTTGTAAAGCAAGCCGAGAAGCATGTGGGCTCGGCCCGGCATGTATCCATCTGGATGGAAGCGCGGATTGGCCAAGAGACTCTCCATCAAGATACGAATGCTTGGCGACGCAGTGCCCATCACCTTGAGGAGAGTCAGGAGGTTTCTCAGCAAGATCTTGAGCGGCACCTTCTCCTTTCCTTCAATGATCTGCAGGTAAACCTCGCCGAGGAACAAACGATACCAATCCGCGGCAGCCCGGTAGCCCTCGTTTTCCCGCTTCGATATGGCTTCCTTCAGCAACCGAATTCCCTTGCTGATGTCTCCTTGGATCACCTTCGACACTCCGAGGATGGCATCGCTCGTCGTCAGAGAATACAAATCGCCATCAACGGCGCATCGGTTCCGAAAGGCCTCCAGGATACTCAAACCTTCCTCGGTCCGCCGCAGAAGCGCGAGGACGCACCCCTTGATGTTGAGAGCTGTTTCCCGATCGAACGGCGTAACCGCGAGGGAAATCGATTGCTCACTGAATTCCAGCGCCTCCAGGTATGCATCGGATAGCATCGCAATCAAGGCCAACACGCAGAGGCCAAGCCCCGTGGATCGGGGGTCATCCAGCCGCTGGCCAACTTCCATGAGGGCTCTTGCCGAGTCCCGCGCGTCGTTCATCCGACCTTGGTGGAATTCCTCCCACGCGACCACAAACCTGGCCCAATTCTGAATGTGAGCGTCCGCCGTGTCGGAAGCGGCGCTGATAGCGTCGCGCTTGAGAGACTCAAACTCATGTGGCGGCTTGGGTGCAACAATCGTGGAGAAGAGGATCTCGCTGGTCAACGCATAGGCCCGTGGTCTGCTATCGCCGAGACGTTCCGCCATTTGCCGGGATTGCAGCTGCACGTCGCGCGCGAGGCGATATCGCGTATTCCAGAGGAGCGCGAATACATAGTTGTGTCGAATGAGAACAGCTCTCGGATCATCCAGAAGGCGATCGATCCGTGGCAGGTAGCGTTCGGCGACGTCGATCGTGGATTTGATCTGCGCGGTCATGTTCAGCAGAAACGTGTAGGACACCAGGAATTCGGCGACCTGATCGTCGGAGGCGCAGTCGCTATCGCTGTGAAGCAGGCCAAGAGCTGCGGTGAAATGACTGGTTGCCTCTTCCAGTGAATAGACACTGAGGCTTTTGGTGCCAGCCATCGACGAGTAGGCGAACGCCTTTTTGGCGCGGCTGGCCTGGCTGTAATGATATGCGAGTACCTCGGCCACTTCAGTGAGCCTGTTGCCGCCGCGACGCTCAATCTCCTCAGCGATCCGCAGGTGCATGGCTGTGCGCGCTTCGGTGAGCAGACTGTGGTACAACGCGTCTCGAACCAGAGCATGCTTGAACAGATAGCTGTTGGATTTCACCTCAGGGTGTATGAGGTCAGCCGCCTGCATCGCCGCGAGTTGTGCTTCGACCTTGTCGGCCTCTCCGAACACCGAGGTGAGCAGGTCAGGGTCAAACCGCCTGCCAATGACAGAGGCGGCTTGCAGCAACCTTCGGTCCTCTGCGGCGAGCCGGTCGACACGCGCAGTCAAGAGGCTCTCTACAGTCGCGGGCAGGGCTGATGCCAGAGCGGTGGAATCAAATTCTACCTTCCCCGCAATCAGCCGAACCACGCCCCGTTCGCCGAGAAAGCTCACGATTTCCTCAGCAAACAGCGGATTGCCTTCGGCCTTATCTACGACCTCCCGCGCAAGCGCTTCAGGCAACGCCGCGACACCTAACCGCGTCTGGATCAGGCGGCGGATGTCACCACCAGGGAGCGGATCCAGGCTGAGACTGAGGACGAATGTGCTATCCAGCCAAGGCGGCTTGTATTCCGGCCGTCGGGTATGGATGAAGAGAAGCCGCTGCTCGGCTTCGCTTTTGACGAGTTTGTCCAGCACCTCCTGGGACACACTGTCGATCCAGTGCAAATCCTCCACCACCAAAATCACGGGCGAGAGACGGCAGCGCGATGCAAGGAGTTGAAGCAGAAGCTCGCGCGTGCGCAAGCCGATCAGCACCCCATCGAGCCCTGTCAGCGCGCCATCCGGTACCTTGAGGCCGAGCAGATGGAGCAACAGGCCAAGATTTCGTGACGAGTGGAGCCCAAGAGCGACAAGCCCCATTTCAATCTTCTGCACGACATCCGCTTCGGCTTCGCCGATCGCGATCCGGAACGAGCCGCGCACCACCTCGATGAGAGGAAAGAACGATGTTTGCTGGCTCTCTGGCGAACAACTCCCGGACAGCACGAAGGCGCGGTTGTCTGCGATCGTTTGACGAAACTCGTGCACAAGGCGTGATTTGCCCATGCCAGGCTCAGCCACGAGGTCGACGACACGAAGTTGGGTCCGGGCTTCCGCGAGGCTGCGCTCCAATTCCTCCAACTCGAGGCCTCGTCCAACGAAGGCTCCCAGGCCCCGACTTACCGCCACGTCGAAACGCGTAACACCCTGTCGAAGGGCCCCAAGCTTGTAAACGCCTTGCCGGTCGGCCTTTCCCTTGATCTCGTGCTCGCCCGAGAAAGTTGTCTCTACCAATCCCTGTACCAATCGGAAGGTCGTGCTGCTTATGACGACCGAGTCCGGCTCTGCCAAAGTCTGAAGGCGCGCCGCGACGTTGACCGTGTCGCCGAGTGCCGTTGCGGCGGCTCCCGTGCCGCCCTGCACCGTCCCGACGACCGCCAGACCCGTATTGAGACCCATCCGCAGTTGCGGTCGCAACCCATGCGCGGCTTGGATGTCCGCTCCAGAAGTCTTCAACTTCTGCAAGATCGACAGGGCTGCGCGGCATGCCCGCAGCGGCGCATCCTCCAATGCCGCCGGGGCGCCGAAGACTGCCATTATCCCATCGCCGGTAAAGCCCTGCACGACGCCACTTTGCTCATGCACGGCTTCCTCCATGAGCTTCGCCAAGTCGCGCATGAGCAGGAACGCCGCTTCCTCGCCCTTCCGCTCCGAAAAGGCCGTGAAGTCAACCAGGTCTGCGAACAGGACTGTGATCTGTCTCCGCTCGGGCTCCACATGGGCCTCCCAGCGCTGAAAGGCAGAACCTAACACGTAGGAAGAAGCGTCCAACAGCAGGATAAGGCGCTGAGAACACTGGCCTCACACCGGACCGCACTATTGTGGCTCACTGTTTCTCGTCGTAGCGAAGCTCTCAGCCTCGGCCCGGTTTGGTGTTCAAAGCGGGGGATAACGGGCCGGCGCGACAACTTCAGACGCCCGAACGCGTTGCCAAGTCGATCGGGGTCCAGCGCCGTCTGCGCGACATCTAACCCGTTTCGGGCGCTTGATTTTCTCCGCGCGAGAGGCGACTTTGCGCGCCGGACCGGCGAGCCGCGTGACGCTCGCCAATCGGATGATCGGGAGGATATTTCCGTGGCGGACCACAAGGTGGAAGATTTGTTTCCGGACGAGGTGTCGAAGGGCATAGCGGAAGGCCGCTACCTCCTGGTCGACGTCCGCGAGCCCAACGAGGTCGCAGTCGAGGCCTATCCCGACGGCGTCGTGGTGCCGCTATCGACGTTCGATCCGTCAGCGATCCCCGATCCGAAGGGAAAGCAGGTGGTGTTCGCCTGTCGCTCCGGCAAGCGCTCGGTGACGGCCTCGCTGGCCGCGCAGGCCGCCGGCTTGCCCTACGACAAGCATCTGGCGGGCGGCATTATCGGCTGGAAGGCGGCGGGATTGCCCACCAAGACCGGCGGCTGATCCCCGACATGACCTCCATGAACAAGGTCTTCGCGGACCTTCCCGTCACCATTTTCGAGGCGATGTCGCAGGCCGCGCGCGACAACAACGCCATCAATCTCGGCCAGGGCTTTCCCGACGATCCCGGACCGGAGGACATCCGCCGCGCCGCCGCGGACGCCTCCATCAACGGTTACAACCAGTATCCGTCGATGATGGGCATCCCCGAGCTCCGCCAGGCGATCGCTTCGCATTACGGTCACTGGCACGGGCTCAAGCTCGATCCGATGACCGAGGTGATGGTGACCTCCGGTGGCACCGAGGCGCTGACTTCCTCGATCCTCTCGGTGGTCGAGCCGGGCGACGAGGTGGTGTGCTTCCAGCCGGTCTATGATTCCTATCTGCCGATCATCCGCCAGGCCGGCGGCATTCCGCGGCTGTTGCGGCTCGAACCGCCGGAGTGGCGGCTCAACGAGGAGATGCTGCGCAGCGTCTTCAATCACAAGACCAAGGCGGTGCTGTTCAACAATCCGCTCAACCCGGCAGCGGTGGTCTATCCGCGCGAGGACCTCGAGCTGTTGGCGCGGTACTGCCAGGAATTCGATGTCGTCGCGATCTGCGACGAGGTCTGGGAGCACGTCGTGTTCGACGGTCGCGAGCACATCCCGCTGATCACGATCCCCGGAATGCGCGACCGCACCATCAAGGTCGGCAGCGCGGGCAAGATCTTCTCGCTGACGGGATGGAAGATCGGCTTCGTCTGCGCCGCGCCGCCGTTGCTGCGGGTTGCGGCCAAGGTGCACCAATTCCTCACCTTCACGACGGCGCCCAATCTGCAAGCCGCCGTCGCCTACGGCCTCAACAAGCCGGACGACTACTTCATCGACATGCGCAAGGACATGGCGCGAAGCCGTGACCGCCTGACCCGGGGGCTCGAGAGCATCGGCTTTCCCGTGCTGAAGTCGCAGGGCACTTACTTCCTCACGGTCGACCTGTCGCCGCTTGGGCTCAATGAGACCGATGCGGAGTTCTGCTGGAGAATTGTGCAGGATTACAAGGTTGCGGCTATTCCGGTCTCGGCGTTTTACGAGCAGGATGCGGTGACGTCGGTCGTGCGCTTTTGTTTCGCCAAGAAGGACTCGACGCTCGACACCGCATTGGAGCGGTTGTCCGACGCCGTGCATCGCCGCAAGAGGTAGAGCAGAATGCAGAAGCAGAACCGTCGTCTCGTCAGCTTCGTCGGCGCAGTCGCGGCGGTCCTGCTGGTGTCCGTCTCCGCCGATGCGCAGGAGCGCACGGTCAACTTCTACAATTGGTCGAACTACATGGCGCCGGGAGTCCTCGAGGACTTCACCAAGGAAACCGGCATCAAGGTGGTCTACGACACGTTCGACGCCAATGAGACGCTGGAAACGCGGCTGCTCGCGGGCAAGTCGGGCTACGACGTCGTGGTGCCGACCGGCTATTTCCTGCAACGCCAGATCACCGCGAAGGTGTTCCTCAAGCTCGACAAGTCGAAGCTGCCGAACCTCGCCAATGCGTGGCCGGTGGTGACCGGGCAACTTGCCACCTACGATCCCGGCAACGTTTACGGCGCCAACTACATGTGGGGCACCACGGGCATCGGCTACAACGTCAAGATGGCGGAGAAGATTCTCGGGCCTGATGCCAAGATCGATAGCTGGGACATGGTGTTCAAGCCGGAGAACCTCGCCAAGTTCAAGGATTGCGGCATCCATATGCTGGATTCCGCCGACGACATCCTGCCGGCGGCGCTGAGCTATCTCGGCCTCGATCCGAACTCGACCAGGCAGTCCGACCTCGAGAAGGCCGCCGATCTCGTCATCAAGATCCGGCCCTATGTGCGCAAATTCCATTCGTCCGAATATCTCAGCGCGCTGGCCTCCGGCGAGATCTGCTTCGTGGTCGGATGGTCGGGCGACATCATGCAGGCGCGCAGCCGGGCGGCGGAGGCCAAGACCGGCGTCGAGATCGGCTACACGATCCCGAAGGAGGGCGCGCAGATGTTCTTCGACAATCTCGCGATTCCCGCCGATGCCAAGAACGTCACCGAGGCCTATGAGCTGATCAACTATCTCTACCGACCCGAAGTGGCAGCGAAGAACTCGAACTTCCTGTCCTACGCCAACGGCAATCTGGCGAGCCAGAAGCTGATCGATCCGAAGATCTTCAACGACAAGGACATCTATCCGGACGAGGCGATGCAGAAGAAGCTGTTCGTGATTTCAGCGCGCGATCCTGCCACGCAGCGCATCATCAACCGGCTGTGGACGCGGGTGAAGACCGGGAAGTAGGTCTATCCGTCATTGCGAGGAGCGATGCGACGAAGCAATCCACGTCTCGCGCCGCTGCGAGGTCGATTGCTTCGCTCGCAATGACGAGGGCTCAGGCGCTACCGCCAGCGCCGGTGCAGCCAGAGCCATTGATCCGGGTACTCGCGGACCCAGCCCTCGACGATGTCGGTGATCGCCTGCATCGTGCCCTGGATGTCGATCTGGCCGGATGGGTCGAACACCGGTTTCACTTCCTCGGTGACCTCGCCGCGGAAGCGGCCGTCGGGCAGGCGGATGATCCGGGTCCCGTGGATCGGGCAATCGATCTGCCGGCGCAGGCGTGCCAGCAGCGGGTTCGCGGTGGTCTTGCGGCCGAAGAAGGTGACGGGAACGCCATTGGTCAAATACTGGTCGACCAGCATCGCGACGTGCTGGCCGTTCTTCAGTGCTTGCGCCAGCTTGAGCGGCGCGTCGCGGCCGGCCGGGACCAGCGTGCCCAGATTGACCGCGCGGATCTTTTCGATGGCGCGGTCGGCGGCCTCGATGTTCGGCCGCCGGAACAGGATCGTGGCATCGAGCCCGTGCGCCGCGGCGGCAATTGGCGACAGCTCCCAGTTGCCGAGATGGGCGGCGAAGAACAACGCCGGCTTGCCGTCGTCGCGCAGTTCGTCGAACAACTGCTTGCTGCGCGCCGAGAACTCGACGCGGCCCGGCTTGTCCGGATTCGCGGGATCATGATCCCAGATGCGGTCGATATGCGCGAATTCGGCCCCGATGCGTCCGAGGTTGTGCCAGACGCCGGTCAGGATCTCCTCGATCTCCTGCGGCGACTTCTCGGGGAAGGCGGCCGTGAGGTTCTCGCGACCGATGCGATCTTCACGCAGCCGGCGGCCGATGAAATGCGCGGCGCTGCCGAAGAACCGCGCGGTCTTCTCCGGATCGAAATAGCGCGTGGTGCGCAGCAGGCCGGTCGTCAACGCGCCAATGGCAGCGTTGGTCACGGGCTTGGCAGCGTCACGGAGCTGCGCCCTGGTGCGAAGGATCAGGCGTTTCATCTGATGAGGCGAGGCCGCCGCGTTAGGCCGGCTCGCGCGTCAGGATCAGCGAGGCGTTCTGCCCGCCAAATCCGAACGAGTTCGACATCACGGCGGTCACCTTGGCGTCGCGCGCCTTGTTGCCGACCACGTCGAACGGGATAGCCGGGTCGGGCACCTCGTAATTGATCGTCGGCGGAATCCGCTGATGCTCGAGCGTGAGCAGCGAGAAGATCGCCTCGACTGCGCCGGCGGCAGAGATGGTGTGGCCGACCATCGACTTGTTCGACGACACCGGAATGTTCGGTGTGTGCTCGCCGAACACGGCGGCGGTTGCCAGATATTCCATCTTGTCGTTTTCCGGCGTCGAGGTGCCGTGCGCGTTGATGTGATCGATCTGTTGTGGCTCCATGCCGGCGTCGGCAAGCGTCTTCCGCACGCAGCCGATCGCCGGCTTGCCGTCGGGGGCGGAGCGGGTGCGGTGGAAGGAATCGGTGAGCTCGCCGCAGCCCGCGACGACGCCGAGGATGCGCGCGCCGCGCGCCATCGCGGCATCGTAGCTTTCCAGCACCAGGGCGCCGGCGCCTTCGGCCATCACGAAGCCGTCGCGGTTCTTCGAGAACGGCTTTGAGGCGCCCTGCGGCGGATCGTTCTGGGTGGAGAGCGCCGACAGCAGCGAGAAGCGCACCAACGCTTCCGGATTGACCGAGCCGTCGGTTGCTATGCACAGCGTCGCATCGGTCTCGCCGCGGCGGATCGCCTCGACGCCGAGCTGGATCGCGGTCGCACCGGACGCGCAAGCGGTCGAGAGCGAAATCGGCGATCCCTTGGTGCCGAAGGTCTCCGCGAGGCTGAGCGCGACCGAACCGAAGGTGAAACGCCGGTGGAAATGCGCAAACTGGCCGCCGCCGCAGGTCGCCAGATAGTCGATGATTCCGAAGTCCTTGGTCGGAACGGCGCGCGCGACTTCGAGCCGCTGCGGCCACTCGGTCTCGATCGGGGCGACCGCCAGAAACAGCGGGCCGGGAAAGTCACCCTTGCTGCCAATCCCGGATTGCGCCAGCGCCTCTTCAGTCGCGATCTCCGCCAGACGCTGCGACAGGCTGGTCGAGGAGAACGGGTCGACGGTGACGAAATCGACGGCACCGGCCATCGTGGTCTTCAAACTGTCGAGCGGAAAGCGCGTCACGGTCTTGATGCCGGACTCTCCCGCGGTGAGACGCTTCCAGTTGTCGGTCTTGCCGCCGCCGAGCGACGTCACGATTCCCATGCCGGTCACGACAACGATCGGTCGGCCGAATTTATCGCGTGGTGCTGTCATGATGTCCCCGTCGGTGCTTGCGCCGGACTTGAAACGCGACGAGATTCATCGCGCCCTAGCTGTTCATTTGAGCATGATCTTTTCGGAAAACCGCTTCGCGCTTTTCCGGATCATGCTCTAACTGACGGCCTCGACAAGCGCCATGCCTTCGCCCTGCCAGTGGCCGACCCCCAACACGACAATCTGGGTTGGCACTTCGGTCTTTTCAACCTCCAGCCCGGTTGGATCGTTGGCCGGGTAGAGCGCGCCGCGCGAGATCGACAACGCCGCGAGCGCGAGCCCGAGCGGGAATTGCGCCTCCATGGCATGCCCAAAGGTCGTTCCGGTGGCACGCACCGCAAGGCCGGGATGCTCAGCCAGGAATGCACGCTCCTCGGCGGTCGCGGGCTCGGCGCCGGTGGCGCCCGTGATCAGCATGGCGTGGTCATCGCGGATGCCGAGTTGCGGCCACATCGCCTGGAGCGACTTCGTCACCGCGCCTGGCTGCTTGCGCTTGGCAAGGTCGGCGACCACTCTGGTCAACTTGGCATACGGCTTCGCGCCGCGGGCCTCGGCATGCTCGCGCGATTCCATCACCAGGAAGGCGCCGGCGGAGCCGATCGCAAAGCCCGGGTTGTTCCTGCGGGCCCAGACCGAGCTATGCCGGTCCTTCAGCGCGAAGTCACCGAACGTATAGAGCATCAGCAGGTCGCCGCGATCGCCATTATGGGCGGCGCCGACTAGCGCGATGTCGCTCTGTCCGGCGCCGATGCGCGCGACTGCGATCCGTGCTGCGTCGATGCTGGAGGCTTCCTCGCCCATGAAGGTGCGCGAGGTCCCGCACACGCCGTGAACGATCGCGATATTGCCGGCAAGCAAATTGGAGAGCTGTGCCAGGAACAGCGTCGGCCGCAGTTCGTTCATCAGCTTTTCGTTGAGGACGGCGGGCGGCAGGTTACCCTGCGCGTCGGCATTCATGATCGCCAGGTCGACATTGAGGTCACGCTCGCCGCCGCCGGCCGCGATGATCATGTCCATCCGCGACAGGATTTCCTGATTGCCTTTGACGCCGGCGGAATCCAGCGCCAGCCCGGCGGCATAAGTGCCGATCCGCTGCCACAGCTCCATCTGGCGCTGATCGCCCTTCTTCGGGATCTGGGCGTCGAAGCTGACGGGGGCGATCGGATGAATCACATATGGCGCGAGACGCTGCTCATCGGCATTGACGCGCCTTTCGCCCAGCGCCTGCCAATGCGTATCCAGCCCCTCGCCAAGCGAGGAGAGCAGGCCTACGCCGGTGATCCAGACTTCCTTCTCAGCCATTGCTCATTGCCTGCATCGGAAAACCGATCTTGCTGGCCATCGCATCCATGTGCACGCGCAAGTCCGGGCTCGGGAACGGGATGTGGCGGAAGGTTAGGTCGGCATTGCATTTGAGCTCTTTGCCGACGCGGACCTTCGCCGAGGTCACGGTGAAGCCCGAACCTTCATGTTCGATCTTGGCCTCGATCGTCAGTGTCGAACCGGGGCTGACGAAGCCGCGCATCTTGGCTTCCTTGACCATGGCGAGGAAGGGCATGCGCGCGAACTTGGTCAGACCGAGGATCAGCCAACCCGAACTCTGCGCCATTGCTTCGGTCAGCAACACACCGGGCATGATCGGGTAACCCGGGAAGTGGCCGGCGAACACCGAGTGACTGTCGGGCGGCACGTCCGCCTCGACGACGATGGTTTTCGCGTCGAGGTCGAGGGCGACGATCCGGTCGATCAGCTGAAAGATTTCGAGCTGCATGATGGGCGATTACGAGCCCGTGCCCGTGCCCGCGTTCTTGGCCGCAACCAACTCGTCGATGCGATCGGCGAGATTCTTCAGCACGAAGTACTGCTCCGTCGTGGCCTTGCCGTCGTTGACTTCCTGGGTCCACTTCTCGAGCGGCATCTTGATGCCGAAGGCCTTGTCGATGGCAAAGGCGATGTCGAGGAAGTCGAGGCTGTCGATCCCGAGATCGTCGATCGCGTGGCTCTCCGGCTTGATCGTGTCGCGCGGGATGTCGCAGGTCTCCGCGATAATGTTGGCGATCTGCTCGAATGTGGAGGACATCATTAAGCCTTTGATATATTGAAGGTAATTCCGGGTCGGCTCAGACGAGGCGGGCGTATTGCCCCGGAATGCCCTATTGCTGCCGCCGGAGTCGTGTGCCCGTATATCGGAGCAGGGCCGTTAGTTCAATGGAGCTTGGCCGGCCAGTCAGAGGCGGTTTTTGGGTAAGGTTCCGGGCCGCCTAGTTGCGCGGCATCACCGCAATCTTCGCGCAATCCCGGCGTCCCATCAGCACGCAATCCTGGGTCTTGCGCAAATCGGCGATGCTCATGGCGAGCCAGATGCCGATCGCGGTGAGTGCCACGGTGAAGGCGAAGGCGGCGATGTTGGCGAGCATGCGCTGGCGGAAGTCGTCCGGCTCCTCACGCGGTCGCTCGTAGCGGGACAGGTCGTTGGCGACGGAAGGGGGGCGGACCGGCTCCTCACGCTTGCCGGGCGGCTGCGCCGAGGTACGCGGCCGGAATTTGAGCACCACGTGCTCGTCATCCGAGGAGATTGGCCGCTGCGTCTTCACTGGTGTCAGTCCGGTCGCGTCGCCGACTATGTGTAGCATGTTCGCTGCGCTTCACACCTAAAATCTTCATACGCGCAGAGGTGGTATTCATGCTTCGATCGTGTCGTGGAACCGACTGTAGTCGATCCTGAGGCGGCCGTCTTCCGTCGTGCGCAGGATCTCGACATAGCGATAGCCGATGCGGATGTCGGAATGTTCGTACGATTTTCGCGCATGCACAGTTTGCGCTGCAACGTCGTCATAGCCCGACACGACGACGCCGAGTCCGGCATTGATGGCTTCGAGGTCCGCGGCGTCGAGGCCGTGCAGCGGGCTGTCCTGGTTGATCACGTGAAACAGGGTCCAGCTCAGCGCCAGCGCCGGGCTTTCGCTGCGTGTGAGCGGTAGTTCGAAGAACCGGCGGTAGGACATGCCTTCCTTGCTGAGGTCGTTCTTGAACAACCACAGCCGCGCGGTGGCGTTGGCGATGATGTTGTGCCGCTCGTTGGCGAGGCGGATCATCAGCGTCCGCTCGCCCTCATGGTTCGAGATCACGGGATTGTCGGCGAACAGCAACCGCGCGCTCGGCCGTGAGAAGCGGGCGAAGATCAACCCGGTCATCAGCGACATCGAGAAGATGCCGGTGAACAGCTCGACGGCGGCGATGAAGTGCCCGTAATGCGTCTGCGGGTGCATGTCGCCGTAGCCGGCGGTCGAAAGTGTTTCGATGCTGAAATAAAGGTAGTCGATGTATTGGCCGCCGGGCACGTTGGCGATCGGGTTGTCGCCGAGCCAATAGAGCAGGGCGAAGACGGCATTGAAGATGATGAACACCAATGCTGCACCGCCAATAAAGGCGGGCCAGGATGCCGTCATGCAGCGATGGCTGATGTCGGCCCAGAAACTGAGCTCCAACCCTTCGGTCACGACCTCGCGGTTGCCGAGGCGGACCATGCGTGCCTTCGCTCGATCGCTTGCTCTCAGGGCCATTCCGCCGAACCGGCTCTTTCGCCTGCCTGTGACATCATGTCATAATGGAACCCATTCCGGAGTGCCGGTTGTCATTCGGCCTGCAA
>NZ_DDOP01000003.1:106373-116274 GCF_002341725.1 Bradyrhizobium sp. UBA2491 | reverse complement strand
AATTTGAACGCCGATTGACAGGCTTGCCCTGCGGGAAGCGCGAGAGCGGCGTGACCAGCAGGCGCTCCATGCCGAGTGCGGACCAGTCGCGCTGCGCGTCCTCAATCAGCTTGTCGGATTTGGAGATCCAGACCGCCTTGCGCCGGCCCTGCATCCAATTGTCGAGCACGATGCTGGCCGACTCGCGCCCCTTTCCGACGCCGGTGCCGTCGCCGATGAAGAAGCCGCGGCGAAAGCGGAGGACGCCGTTTGCATCATCGGCGGCGGCCGCCACGACATCGAAGGTGTCGTCGACGGTCCAGGAGCCCGCGAGAAAATCGGAATGGGCTTCGCCCGCGAAGATCAGGGTTTCGAGCTGGGCGTCGGAGAGCGAGTCCATGATGGTCGCCGGCAGCGTCGGCCGATAGCTCGGCTTGGGCGGGGCGACCGAGGCCATGGCGGCGGATTGCACGAGGTTGGTGGGATGGGCCTGAGAGCCGGCAATACGGATCGTCTGCAATCCGTATTGCTCGTAGATCGCGTCGCTGAGGCGGGCGCCCTCGGCCGGGGTCCAGTCGATGGTCTCATAGGCGAGCGGCAGGCCCTCGGGATCGGCGAGGCCCACTCGGGTCGCCGATGTCGCCGCGGTGCGCGCGAGATAGCCGCGAACGGTGCGCGGTGCGGCGCTGATCGGCATGACCTGCACGGCGGGCGCGAGGGGCGAGCGCGGCGGCACATGCTCGGCGAGCCATGTCATCAGCGTGGCGATGTCGGGAGCTGTGCCGGGTGATGCCGGAAATGCGGATGGGTCGTCGGCCGGGATCTTGTCGATCACGGTCAGCCGGGTTTCGACGGTCGTGCCGTGCTTCGCATAGATCGAGCCATGGACGGCGGCGGTGAACACGACGCGGCCCCGCTCCTGCAGGCGGACGTAGGCGTCGCGCCAGGCCGGCATGTGGGGGCCGAAATTCGCGCCTGTGATCGCGACCAGGCGCCCGCCATCGGCGAGCCGCGCGAGCGCGGATGCGAGATGGCGATAGGCTGCGTCGGCGACACGTCCCTCGACATTGGCGAGTACCGAGAATGGCGGGTTCATCACCACGATGGTTGGGACGGTCGCCGGGTCGAGATGATCGTCGATCTGCGCGGCGTCGAAGCGGGTCACGGGAATGGCCGGAAAGAGGGAGGAGATCAGCGCGGCCCGGGTTTCGGCGAGTTCGTTGAGGACAAGCGTGCCGCCGGCGATCTCGGCGAGGATGGCGAGCAGGCCGGTGCCGGCAGATGGTTCGAGCACGCGATCGGCGGGTGTGATGGCGGCCGCAGTGATCGCGGCCAGGCCGAGCGGGATCGGCGTCGAGAATTGCTGGAAGGCCTGCGCCTCCTCGGAGCGGCGCGTGTGGGTGGGCAGAAGTCCCGCGATCTTGCCGAACAGAGGAACGGCCGCGGCCGGAGACCCGGCTTTGCGCAAAAGCGCCTTTCCGTATTTGCGGAGCATGAGGACGGTTGCGGCTTCGCAAGCGTCGTAGGCGTCCTTCCAGTCCCAGGCGCCGGCAGTATCGGACGCGCCGAAGGCGGTCTCCATAGCGGTGCGCAGGACCGCGGCGTTGATGCGCTCGCCGCGCTCGATGTGAGGAAGGAGGAGAAGTGCCGCGGCATGGATGGCGGCAGCGTCGGTCGGCGGATCGGCGGCGATCGGCAGCGCCGCCGCAAGGGTGTGAGCGTTCATGGGAGACGTCCTCGGGAGAGCGGAGCGGGAAAGCCCGCCGGCGCTCTCTCTCGGACCGGACGGGCTCAACCCGTCCCGGCCTCCCTCTCGCTCTCAAGGGGCGCGGCCCGGCCGCGCCATCAGTCGATAGACAATGGTCTCGATGATGTCAGGCATCATCGCCGCCATCGATCACCTCGGCGAGCCAACCGTCGGTATAGATCCAGGCCACAGTTTCGCCGGTCGCGAGATCGAGGACATGCGCGCCGCCACCGAAACCGTCGAGACGCGGCCGGGAGCAGGTGTTGGCGTACTGAAAGCCCCATCGGCCGGTGAGATGGAATTCGGCGGCGCAGCGTCTGACGAACTGGATCAGCCGTTCGGGATCGCCGGTGACGTCGTCGCGCAACCAGAGTTTGGTGCCGCCATGCTCGGGCTGGATGGACAGGAGAAAGCCATCGGACGGCGGTTCCTCGGATGCTCCGTCCTCGGACAGTTGGTTGTAGAGATCGAGCGCGCGGGCTGTGTTCTCGGGCGTGCCGACATCGAGCAGGCATGAGAAATGGGTGAAATAGTCGGCCATGAGGCCACTCCCGGAGAGCAGGGAACGGGAGAGCCGGCAGGCGCTCTCTCCTCCATGTCCGGCTCGCCACGTCCGGGCCAAACTCTCCCTCTCGATCGGCGCGCATGAAAAAAGCCCGACGCCCCCGAAGGGACGCCGGGCTCGTCAAGTCAGATGAGGACCGCCGTCACTCCGCGGCGGCGAGGTGCCGTTCCTCCTCATCATCGGTGTTGGTCTCCTCGTCATCGCCGTCGAGGAAGTCCGGCAACGCCTCGTCGCCCTCGCCAGAGTCCGCCTCGGTGCTTTCGGCATCGGCGCCGGAATTGCGCAGCGGTTCGGGCAGCCAGCCCGTCTCGGCGAGGAGACGTTCGGCTTCGGTCGCCATGTCGCCCTTCTTCAGATGTGCGATGAGTTGGGCGGCGCGCTCGCCGGCGCCTTCACGCACCGCTTCGAGGATGCGGGGCTTGGTGACGCGGCCGAGATAGTTGGCGACGGTCGGCCGCCACCCGGCTTCGGCCATGTCGAGCCCGACCGCCAGCGACAGGCGATCGGCTTCGGCGATGCGCTGTTCGACACTATGCGCCGAGACACGGCCACCGTAGCGATCGGCCCGCTCATAAAGCGCATTGACGCCGAACGAAGCGCAATGGGCGAAGAGTTCGGCCTGTTCGGGGCCAGTCAGTGCGGCCAGCCCATCCCAGAGATCAGCGACTTTGGCCGGGAGCCGTTTGCGCCAGCTATCGTGCCGGGCCTCGATCGCCTTGGCATAGACGCTGTCACGAAGCCCTTCGGGCTGCGAATGGAAGGTCGTGCCCCGCACGCTGACCTCCATCGCGAAGCCGTACTGGCTGCCGCCGTAGAACACGTCCTGGCAGAACTTGTGCAGGACGGCGACGAAGGCGACCGAGGGATCGGTGGCGAGCTTGTCGCGGAGCGCGAGGGTGCGATCGGCGGTCAGCTCCGTGATCAGTCGATCGGGGAGCGGCTTGATCGTGTCGTCCTCGTCCTCCTCCTCGGGCTCGGCAGGTTTGCCGCAGATGGTGATGACCGCGCGCTGGACCGAAGGCGACGCCGGATAGTCAGCGTCATCGTCGCCGCCATCCTGCTCTTCACCCTCGCCATCGCCCGCCTGGTTGGCGATCTCGTCCTCGGGTCGGACATAGCCGCGGTCGATCGACAGCGTGCCGTCGGCGTCCAGGCTGACGAAGACCCCGGCGATCGCGATGTCGGCGGGTTCGTAGTGGACCGGCCGCTCGTCGAAGCTGGCGAGCGCGGTTTCGATTTCGCCAAGGCGCTGATCGATCTCGTCCGGCAACTCGTCGGCGTTCTCATATTCGGCCTCCAGCTTGGCGCACTCGGCGTTGAGCGCCTCGATGGTCGCCTGTTCGTCAGCCGTCAGGTCGAGCGGCGTGCCCACGATCTCGCGCAGGCCGTGGGTGGCGCCAT
The DNA here is from genome assembly GCF_002341725.1 of Bradyrhizobium sp. UBA2491. NCBI lineage: Bacteria > Pseudomonadati > Pseudomonadota > Alphaproteobacteria > Hyphomicrobiales > Nitrobacteraceae > Bradyrhizobium > Bradyrhizobium sp. UBA2491. Next base: position 112,582 of record NZ_DDOP01000003.1, on the reverse strand, counting down.
AGGGGAAGCTCATCGCCACCTCGATCCATTTCCAGCCTTCGCCGGCGATCGCTTCGGCGGAGGCTTTCAGCTTGTCGGCGACCAGGCGATCGAGCAGCGCAGGATCCTGCAGCCAGCCGCCGTCGTCATCCTGGAAGAGATCGCGCAGCACGCAGCCGCCGTTGGTTTCATAGGCATCGATGCCGACGAATACGGCCCGCTTGTCGGATGCGCGGACGGCGGTCTCGGTCAGCATGCGCCGGATCTGGTAGGGTTCCCTCTGCCAGCTATTGCGAACCGACTCCCAGACCTGCTCCTGACGCGCATGATCGTTGGTGACGGTGAAGGCCATGAGCTGTTCGAGCGTGATGCCGTCCTCGGCATAGATATCGAGCAATGACGGCGAGACGGCCGCGAGGCGAAGCCGCTGCTTCACGACCTGGACGGACGCGAAGAATGCAGCCGCAATCGCCTCCTCGGTCATGCCCTTCTCGCGCATCGCCTGGAACGCGCGGAACTGGTCGAGAGGATGCAGCGGGGCGCGTTCGATATTCTCGGCCAGCGACACCTCGTCGACGAGGATGTCGGCATTGGCGTCCGACACCACGCACGGCACCTTGGAGGTCTTGGTGAGGCGCTTCTGCTTGACGAGGAGCTGCAGCGCGCGGAAGCGACGCCCGCCCGCCGGCACTTCGTACATGCCGGTTTCCTGGCCGTCGGCATCGAGCACCGGCCGGACGTGGAGGGACTGGATGAGACCGCGCCGGGTGATCGACTCGGCCAGCTCGTCGATCGAGACGCCAGCCTTGACGCGGCGGACGTTCGACTGGCTCAGCACCAGCTTGTTGAAGGGGATGTCCTGCGCCGACGACAGGGTGATCTTCTGAATGGCAGTTGCCATGAGACTTACTCCGCGACGGGCGCCGAAAGCCTCTCTCTCGACCCTAAACCCGTCACGAAGCGAAGCACCGCCCTCTCACTCTAGGAGGGCAGCGACACCATCAAACGCCATCGGTAAGGTCACTGCCAGAACCGGCGATGATCCCGCGCCAGTCCTTCGTATTCGCCCATGACGGCTTGATGCCGCCCTAGAAATTCGAGCGCGGTTCGATGCCGAGGAAGCGGATCATGTTGTCGGGCGCGACGAAGTTGACACCCGAACCCAAGCTGCGGTCGCCTGTTGCGACGAGGCGGCGGAAAATCGCTACCTTGTCAGGATGCATGGGGGCGCCGCCCCACACAGCGTCCTGTACATATCGCGCGATGAAACCGGCGAGGACGTCGGCGACCTGAATGCCGATAGAATCGTGCGATCGCTGGAATTGCAGGTCGGCCGCCTGCGAGAATTCGAAGTCGGCCGTCTGCAGGGGCAATTTCACGCCAAGCTGCGCCAGGTCCTCTGCGAGCTTCTTGTTGTGCAGAAGAATGTCTCCGAACTGCAATTGCTCGTCGTGGAACAGCGTCACGCCGGAAACCTGCTTTCGCGCGAAGCGATTGATCCGGGCGTAGATGTTGGTGAACGATGTCAGGTTCGGCAGAACCCAGAGCAGCTTCCCGGCGGGATTCTTGTCGGGAATCGGTAATGCCCGCTCGACGGCCTTGGCTTTCGGCAGCTTGCGGAAGTCCTTCAAGCTGTCGCGCGCAAAACGGATGATCCCCGCCGCCACGTCAGTAGGCGGAACTCCGCTTCCCTGCGCCCACCGAATTATTTGCTTGTAAAGTTCGCGTATTTCCGCGTGGTCTCTGCTTTGGCAACATGCGGCAAAGGCGTGAGCCAGCTCGGGAGGTGCATATAGCGCCATGTAGTTCGCCATAACGCCCTTCATCCAAAGGGCGCCAGGTTGAGTGTCGCATTCCCCCACATAGGGCACCACCATTCGCTCGATGATGTTCACGACAACGAAGAAGTGCTTGTCGACAAGCTCGATAAAGATTGGGGCGCGGCGCGTCTCAAGGAGGTCCAGAAGATCAAAGATGAAGCGCGGCTTGTCATAAGCCTGTTTTGATTTGAGCTCCGACGACTGGATGCGGTGCGCCTTTTTTAGTGCGCCCAATTTATCGGTGAAGTCCTGGTCGAGCGTGCAGCCGAATGCAGCCAAGGCGAACATGCGCTGTTCGACGAAGTAGGAGTCGATTTTGACCGTGCTCAGGTCGCCGGTATTGCCGCTTTCATCGATGTAATATTCCGCAGGCGCCTGCTCTAGCATTCTGTATCCAGTCGCTCGTTTGGCGATTGTGCTCCATGCCGCACCACTGAATAGGTGACCTGGATCTGGGCCACAAGACAGCCCGGAAACAGTATGGCTAGGGGACGCAAAGCCGGAGACACGGACAACCGCATCTCCGGCATTGCGGGGATCAGGCGGCGCGATCGAGCAGCTTCTTGGCCTTGCCTTCGAGCTCGAGCCGCGCGTCCTGGTGGGGCTTGTCGCGCGCGACGGCGGTGATGCCCTGGACGAAATCGAAGATGCTTTCCGGCGGGCGGCCTTCCTCGGCCAGCACCGCGTCGATGATTTTGCCCGTCTCGGCTTTCGAGAAGCCGCGGCGGCGCAGGAATTCGGTGCGCTCTTCGTCCTTGTGCGCGACGATGCGTTCGCGCGCCGCCTTGATGCCGGTGATGAACGGCTGCGGTGAGGAGTCCGCGAAGCTGAGCAAGGCCGGCGCCGCCTCATGGGCGAAGCGCGAAGCGGCGTATTTGGAATGGCGGATGGAGATCTCCTCGAAATCTTCGACGCCCCACAAATTGCGATTCTGGCACACGGCCCTGAGATAGAAGGACGCGATACCAAGGGTCTTGGCGCCCACTTCGCTGTTCCAGGCATAGAAGCCCCTGAAATAGAGATCGGGCGATCCATCCGCGAGCTTGCCGGCTTCGATCGGATTCAGATCGTCGACGAGGAAAAGGAAGACGTCGCGATCGGAAGCGTAGAGTGTCGTGGTGTCCTTGGTGATGTCGACGCGCGGATTATAGACGCCGGTCGACCAGTCGAGGACACCGGGCACTTTCCAACGGGTGTCGCCGGTGCCGTTGCCGGCGATGCGCTGCACGGCTTCGACCAGCTCGTGGTCGTAGATCCGGCCGTAGTCGGGGCCGGTCACGGCGCGCAGCTCGACGCGGCCGTCGTCGGTCTCGAGGGTCTTGATCTGCTCGGCGCGGTGGGCGGTCAGCCCATATTGCAGGTTGATGCCGGCGAGCGCGGCGGGGAGCTGCCGCAGATAGGCGGCCGGCGCGCCGACCTGGCTCGCGAGCTGACCGAAACTCCAGTGCGTCGGAGCGATGGGCTTGTCGGCGCCTGGTAGGATCAGGGCAAGCCGTTCGGGATCGGTGCGGCTGGCTTCGACATGGATAAGCGCGGATTCGACAACGCGCGTTCGGCTGCGCTCGGTGCGCTCGCGGACGGTCCGGCCGAGTTCGGCGAGCGAGAGATAGCGCTCGTCGTCGGGTCGCGAGAACCACTCCGAGGAAACCCGACCGATGCGCTCGCCGCGGTTGATGTCCACCTTCCAGCCGCCACTCACGTCGCGCCGGGCATCGAGAACCTGCATGTTCATGGGATCAAACTCCATGACGGGCGCCGGAAGACTCTCTCCCGACCCTCAACCCGTCACGGAAATCCGGTCCACACTCTCACTCTAATGAGGGCGTTGCGGGGTCTCCCCGCAGAAGGGGTCGGCCGAGACCCTGGGCTCGGCCGCAGGGGAAGGCTTTCCCCTCCAGGCCCCCTCTCAATCGCTGGCCCTTCCAGTCGGTTTGGGGGAGATTGAAAACTGTCAGAAAACCGCATATATTTCTGACAGGAGAAGTGCCGTGCAACGACTGACCGAACAGATTCTGGCGCACACCGAGGGCTTGCCCGAGGGCGCTCCGATCGCGGCGAAGAGCCTGCTCCATCTCGGCAATCGCGCCGCGGTGGATCAAGCCTTGTCGCGACTGGCTGAACGTGGCCGGCTGATGCGTGCCGGGCGCGGCGTCTATCTGCGCCCGGTTTCGAGTCGGTTCGGCGTCCGCGCGCCCTCCGTCGAGAAGGCCGTCGAAGCCCTCGCGCTCCAGCGCGGCGAAACCATCGTGTCGAACGGTGCCGCGGCCGCTAACGCGCTCGGCCTCACGACACAGGTGCCGGTCCGGTCGGTCTATCTGACATCGGGCCGTAGCCGGACGATGAATCTGGGCCAGCAGGTCGTCGAGCTGCGGCATGCGCCGCGCTGGCAGTTGGCGCTGGCCGATCGGCCCGCCGGACAGGCGGTGCGAGCGCTCGCCTGGCTGGGGCCGGAAAAGGCAGAAGCCGCCTTGATGACGTTGAAGCGCAAGTTGCCGTCTTCCACGTTCGGCGAACTCGTCGCGGTCGCGCCCCAGCTACCGAGCTGGCTCGCCAGGACGGTCGGCAAAGTTGCATACGGCCGAAGGAGCCATTCTCAGGTGGGCGGCCTACCTATTTAGATTGTCCGAAATTTGTATATTTATTTCGGACAATCCACTTGGTTCGCGTCCGAAAAAGGACTACAATTTTCGGACATGAACACCGACTCGCCCGATCTGAAGAAAGCCATGCTCGAGCGCATCCGTGCGGATGCGCCACGCAAGGTCTGGACGCCCAGTGACTTCGTCGATCTCGCCTCGCGGGACGCGGTCGATAAGGCGTTGCAGCGGCTGACGAAGGTCGAAATCCTTAGGCGGATTGATCGTGGGCTCTACGATCAGCCTGGCTTCAACAAACTCACCCAGAAACCCAATCCGCCTGATCCGCGCTCAGTCATCGACGCCGTCGGGCGACGTGACCAAACCCGGATGCTTGTCGACGGCATGACCGCGGCGAACGATCTGGGCCTAACTGACGCCGTCCCCGCCAAAATCGTGGTGCACACCGACGCTCGGCGCCGCGCGATCAAGCTCGGCAACGTAACGATCACCTTCCGTCCAACCGCGGCCAGCAAGCTATTCTGGGCCGGACGACCAGCGATGCGCGTCGTCCAAGCGCTTCACTGGCTGCGCGATCTCCTGGTTCGTGAAGGAGAAAGTGATCAGGTTAGGCGCAAGCTCGCCAATCTTTTCGAAGATCCCACGGTGGGACCGCCCCTCAAAGCGGATCTCACTGCCGGTATGACAGCTCTTCCGACATGGATGTGGGTGTTTCTCAAGCCGCTCGTTGAAAGCGACGCCGGCGTTCGTCGTCGGCACGTCGATGATGATCGTGATGATGCTGATCATGATCGTCATCAACAAAGAACGGCGGACGATGCCGATGATCAGCGTCATGCTGCCGTCGCCCGGCCCAAGCGAAAGCCGCTCTCCCCGCAGAAGGCACAAACTGCCAAGCGCGGTGCAGCCCGGGCGGTGAAGACATGAATCCGGCTTTCGACGAGGTTCTCGCGGCCGGGTCGGACGCGATGTTGAGCGCCTTCGATACGACGGCGCTACGCCTCGGCACGGCGTCTCAGAATATCGAGAAGGACTTCTGGGTCTGCTGGACGCTGGATGCCTTGTTCAATGGCTTGAAAGAGGGCGGACCCCGCCTCCTCTTCAAAGGTGGAACCTCCCTGTCCAAAGGGTTTGGTTTGATCAATCGCTTCTCCGAAGACATTGATGTCACGGTGTTTCGGGACGACATCGGCGAGCCGGCGACCATCGAGGAGCTCGAAGCGCTGAGTAGCAAAAAGCGCCGGGCGCGCCTCGATGCGATCAAGGACGCCTGCCAAGCCTACATCAACGGCCCGCTGCGGGCTGAGTTGACGCAGATCCTGCAGGACCGGCTTCAGGCTGCCGGCCTCGATGCCGGCGCGGCCCGAGTGGAAGCCGATGACGCTGATCCCGACGGGCAGACGCTTCTGATCTGGTATCCCGCGGCGACGCCGCGATCGGATTATGTGCGGGCAGCGATCAAGATCGAGTCGGGCGCGAAATCCGCGCTCGATCCGAACAGCGAAGTGCCGATCAAACCCTATGTCGATGATGATCTGCCGGCGCTCGACCTGACCGTGCCGGCCGTCCGCACGGTCGATCCGGAACGTACCTTCTGGGACAAGGTTGTCATCCTCCATGGGCTGCGGCGCTGGTTCGACAAGCGCGGCGAGCTGCGCGGGGGCGGCCAACGCGTTTCCCGTCACTATTATGACCTGCACCAGCTCGCCGCGGCCCGCGTCGGCGCCGCCGCCATCGCTGATCCGGCGCTCGGTGCGGATTGCGTCGCGCACGCCCGGATGTTCTTCAATCGACCGGACTTCGATCTCGCGAG
>NZ_DDOP01000003.1:53411-106091 GCF_002341725.1 Bradyrhizobium sp. UBA2491 | reverse complement strand
TGCGCGTCGACTACAGGGCCATGCAGGGCATGATCTTTGGCGATCCACCGGATTTCGAGGCGGTGCTCGACAGCATCGGCTCGCTCGAGACGCGTCTCAACAAGAAGGGCGATACGGGAGGCGGGGCCGCGCGATGAACCAGTTGGAGGGAGCTTTCGACACCGGGCAAAAGGCAGACGCGCGTGGCGCGGGCGAAGCGATCGTAACCCCGCTGCGCAAACGCCGCCTCAGCGGCGAACTCTACGAGCGCGACCCGAAGATAGAAGCCCTCATCGCCGAATTGGCAGTCCTGCCGCGTGATGGCTTGATCGCCAGGGCGGAAATCACCAAGCGCTCGGACCCGGGCTACGTCCCGAGCGAATGTCTCGTTTACTTCATTCGCGCGAGCCGTCGCGACAACAACGAGGTGTGGTTCGAGCGCCTCTATCGGATCTTGACCGAACGGGTGCTGCGCAGTTTGCCCAGGGCGGAAAGCTCCGATGGAAAGACGGAATCGCTGACGCGCGGGGTCGTGCGCGACAAGGTGTTCGGCCGGTTCGTCGAGCTCTTTTCGGCGGACCGCGCCGCCTACGACGAAAAGGTCGACTACTTCGAGGTGCGCTTCGATGGCGCGCTAGCGAGCCTGCGGCGCGATGCGCAGGAAAAGGCCTGGCGCGACGAAAACCGTTCCCAGCCCCTCGAATATGACGAGGAGAGCGGAGAACTGTCACCGGAGGTCGAGGCGGCCGCAGGGACCCACGATCCCTTCGCCGTGTCGGATTTCGACGACCCGTCTTACCGGTCGCGCCTGGATGCAGCGATTGAAGCTCTACCGACAGAACAAAGCAGGATCATTCACATGTTGAGACAGGGCTTCCCCATCGACTCCAAGGAGCCGGACGTCATGACCATCGCCAAGGCTTTGGGCCGCTCCGAAAAGACCGTCCGAACCTACCGCGACAAGGCCTTCGCCGCCCTGCGAGCTGCCATGGCCGACGGAGACGAGCGGTGAGCCCCGGCGGCGGACGTCCATCCCGCGAGGCCGTGCTCGACGCGTTCGCGGTCGAGAGCGAGCCTGGCCGGTCGACCTTGGAACGCTATCTGCGGCTATACCCGGAATATGCCGGGGAGCTCATCGACCTCTCGCGCGAACTCAGCCGCGAGGCTTATGAAGATGCCGCACCCCTCTCTGCTACCGATCGGGCGCTGATCGACGCTGCCTGGTCGCAACACGCGAAGGTTATGCCGGCGGCAGCAGCCGACCCTTTCGCGGCGCTGACGGTCGATGACTGGCGCGCCGTCGCGCAGCGTCTGGACGTGCCCCGGCAGGTCGTGACCGCACTGCGCGAACGGCGGGTCTCTCTCGTCAGTATCCCGCGACGCTTCCTGGCGATATTGGCGGATGCGATGCGCAGCTCTGTCGCACAGTTGGAGTCGTCCTGGGGGCCAGCGCACCTGATTGTCGCGCGCAGCTATAAGGCCGACAGCAAACCGGTGGCCGGCGAGCAGGTCACCTTCGAGCAAGTGCTGATCGATGCCGGCGTCCCGGCCGAGAAGCGCGCCCGGCTGTTGGCGGAGGCGGACTGACATGGACAGTGTGGAGCTCGCCAGGCAAGTCGCCGCCGAGCTTCACGCTCGCCTCGTTGCATCCGGCGCCGATCCCTGGTCGCCCTATGACTTTGCTGTCGCCGAGGCCAAGCGGCGGGGGATTGATGTCGAACGGACTGCCGCCGGCGCAGCCGTCCTCAATGGCGGCCGCGCGACTTTCGTCGCCGCCGACGATCTGATTCTTCACGAGAATATGGGCTCTCCGTTCGAGCAAGCTTTCCTCGTGGCGCATGAGATCGGCCATGTCGAGCTGGGCGACGATCCTGGTGGCGAAGCGGCGCCGATGATTGATCCGGCACGCCCGGCCGAGCCCTCACCAGTCGGAATGGATCGGGTTGTCGATTATGGACGCCGGCAACGCCGCGAAGTCCAGATGGACCTGTTCGCGCGCGAACTGCTGCTTCCGCGCACCGTCGCGCGGGCGCTCCATGTCGACCAAGGGCTCGCCGCGTCCGCCATCGCCGCGAAGCTCGGCGCGCCGTTCGAGGTCGTCGCGCAGCAGTTGTTCGATGCTTTGCTGCTGCCGCCCGTGCCTCCCGCCGCGACTGCGGCGCATGTCGAACGGCCGCTCAATCCGCTGCAAGCGGCCGCTGCGGCGCATCGCGGCGAAGCCTATCTGCTTGAGGCGGGGCCTGGCACCGGCAAGACGCAGACGCTGATCGCGCGCGTCGAGGGCCTTCTAGGCGAGGGCGTCGATCCACGGCGCATACTGCTGTTGACCTTTTCGAACAAGGCAGCGGGCGAGATGGCCGAGCGGATCGCGCGCAAGCGGCCCGAGGCTGCGGCCGCGATGTGGATCGGCACGTTCCATGCCTTCGGCCTCGATATCATCCGTCGTTTCCATGCGGAGCTCGGCCTGCCGAAGGACCCGCGGATGATGGACCGGACCGAAGCGGTCGAACTCCTCGAGGGGGAGTTCCCGCGGCTTAGGCTCGCGTACTACCGCAATCTTTACGATCCGACCCAGATCATTGCCGACATGTTGGCCGCCGTATCGCGGGCGAAGGATGAGGTGGTCGACGCCGAAACCTACGCCGCGCTCGCCGACGCCATGCAGGCGAAAGCCCAGGACTCGGATGCGCGCGAGGCGGCGGAACGCGCCGGCGAGGTTGCCCGCGTCTACGCGGCCTACGAACAGCTCAAGCGCAACGCGCATTGCATCGACTTCGGCGATCTTGTCGCCTTGCCGGTGCAACTGCTCGAAAAGGAGGCGGCCATCTGCGCGGCGCTGCAGGCGCAATATGATCATGTCCTGGTGGATGAGTATCAGGACGTGAACCGCAGCAGCGTGCGGCTGCTGAGCGCACTGCGGCCCGACGGCCGCAATCTCTGGATGGTCGGCGACGCCAAGCAGTCGATCTACCGGTTTCGCGGTGCCTCATCCTTCAACATAACCCGGTTCGGCAAGGAGGACTTCGCCGGTGGCAATCGCGGTCGATTGAAGCGTAATTATCGTTCGGTGCCGGAGATTGTCGCCAGCTTCTCCAGTTTCGCGATCACGATGCGCGCCGGCGATGCGGATAGTGGCCTCGACGCGGACCGCGACGCCAATGGACATAGGCCCGAGTTGCGCACGGTCCAGCGCGCCGAGCAGCAGCAGGTCGCCCTGGCCGACGCTATCGAGGAGCTGCGGCGTGACGGCTACGCCTATCGTGACCAGGCGGTCCTGTGCACCGGCAACGAAAAGCTGTCGACGATCGGGCAGGACCTGGAACGGCTCGGCGTGCCGGTCCTCTTCCTGGGAAGTCTGTTCGAGCGGGGTGAGGTCAAGGATCTCCTGGCTCTCCTCTCGATCCTGGTCGATCGGCGCGCCATGGGCCTGGTGCGCATTGCCTGCTGGCGAGACTTCGCCACCTCCTTTGCCGATGTGGTCGCGGTCTTCGACCATCTGCGGGCGGCCGAGCACGCGCCGGCGGGCTGGCTGCGGCATGGCGAGGCGATCCCCGGTTTGAGCGACAGGGGGCGGCAGACCGTTGCCAAGCTCGCGACTGCGCTCGATGGTTTCGATCAGACGGCCTCGCCCTGGACCGTGCTCGCGACGCTGTTGCTCGATCGCACACGCATCGCCGCGCGCCTGGGCGCGTCGGAGGATCTCGCCGACCGCACACGGGGCATCGCGATCTGGCAATTCCTCAACTTTGTGCGGGTACAACCGGCCGGACGCGGGCTGCCCATCACGCGCCTGCTCGATCGTGTGCGCAGGCTCGTGCGGCTCGGCGACGACCGCGACCTGCGCCAATTGCCGGCGGCCGCCCAGCATCTCGACGCCGTGCGGCTGATGACCATCCATGGCGCCAAGGGCCTAGAGTTCGGTGGCGTCCATATTCCTGGGCTTAACAGCGACACGATCCCACGCACGCCGCCGGCGCCGCCCTGTCCGGCGCCCGACGGGATGATCGCGGGGGCGGAGGGCAGTGCGCTGGAGGCGTTCCGCGCAGGTCAGGCCGAGGAGCAGGAGTGCCTATTTTACGTGGCGCAGTCGCGCGCCCGCGATCGCCTGATCCTTTATGCGCCGACCGAGAAGAGTAACGGCCACAACCGACCGCTTTCGCCATTCCTCGACCGTCTCGGGGCGACCTTAACACGCCGTTCGCTCGTGCCGGCACGGCCGCTTCCCGTGGCCGCGGAAGCTCGGGATATCGATTTGGTGGTCGACGGACGGCTGCGGTTAGGCGCCCCGCAGATCGCTCTTTATGAATCCTGCCCGCGTCGCTTCTTCTACACGCATGTCCTGCAGGTCGGCGGCCGGCGAACCGCGACCGCCTTCATGCATCTGCATGAGGCGGTTCGCGTGGTGGTCGAGGCGGTGATCGCGTCGGATGGACCCGTGTCCGAGCAGGCGCTGCAAGATCGCATCGATGCGGCGCTCGCCGGCGAGGGGCTCGGCGAGCACGGCTATCGCGCGGAATTCCGCGATCTGGCGCTGGCAATGCTGCGCTTCTTCCTGGCGAACCGCGCCGAAGCAGTCCCCGAAGCGCCGGTCGCGCTCAGCCTCAGTTTCGGCGGCGAGGAGATCATCGTTCGGCCGGACGAGGTGCTGGTGCGGCCGGACGGCATCCGCGCCGTGCGCCGCATTCGCACGGGTCACATGCGGTCGGCCGAGGGCAAGGATGTCGGCGCGGCGGCGCTGATGCTGGCGGTCAGGCAGTCCTTTCCCGGCGCGGTCGCAGAGCTCGTCCATCTTTCCGACGGCGAGGCACATGCGCTTGCCTTGTCCGATCGGGAGCTGAAGGGGCGCAAGGACAAGCTCGCAAAGTTTCTCGGCGACATCCGCGCCGGACGGTTTCCGGCCGAGGTTTCGTCGCGCACCTGCCCGAACTGCCCGGCCTTCTTCATCTGCGGGCAGACCCCCGACGGCCCCTTGCAAAAAAAGTTCGTCTGACCTTACCGGTCGGCCTCCCTCGCTCCGATTGGACCCTTAGAGCCGCGGCGCTGCCTCGGCCGAACCTAAGGACCCAATCTTATGAACACCGAAGAACTTCTTGATTACGACGATCTCGGCGACGCCCTGCGCGAAGGCCGGGCGTTGCGTCCGGCGCGGGGGTATCGCTTTCTCCTCGCGCAGGGCGATCTCAACTTCCAGTCCCGTGTGGTGAGCGATCCCGTGCCGCTCGGCCGCCAGTTGCTGGAAGCCGCGGCACTCGACCCGCGGGACGGTTACAGCCTCATCGCGATCCTGCCCTCGGGCGATTTCGAGGATGTGAGGCTCAACGAGCCGTTCGACCTGCGTGAGCGCGGCGCCGAGCGGTTCATCGCCTTCCAGACCGACCGCGACTTCAAGCTGACCCTCAACGACCACGAGCTGCTCTGGGGCAAGCCGGTCATCAGCGGCACGGTGCTCTACGGCCTCGCCAAGCCCGGCGAGGGGGAGGCCGTCTTCCTCGAGGTTCCCGGCGGTGAAGATCGCCTGATCGAGCATGGCGAGCTGATCGATCTGGTCCAGCCCGGCATCGAGCGGTTCATCACCGCGCGGCTGACGTTCGAGATCATCGTCAATTCGCGGCCGCGCACGGTGAACGCCCGCACGGTGACGTTCGAACAGATCGTCCAGCTCGCCTTCCCGGGCCAGCACGAACCCAACGTCGTCTTCTCGATGACCTATCGGCACGCGGCGTCGACGCCGCCCGCCGGTGAGCTCGGGGTTGGCGGCTCCGTCGACGTCAAGAAGAAGGGCACGGTGTTCAATGTCACGCGCACTGTTCAGTCGTAATCCGGACCTCAAGCGGCTGCGGGACGAAGGCTACTTCGTCCAGCAGCAGGGCGGGTATCTCGTTATGCGCGAGGTGCCGTATGTCGATGCGCGCCGGGAGGTGCGCATCGGCACCCTCATCTCCAGCCTCACGCTGGCCGGAGATCAGACGCGCCCGCCCGACACCCATGTCATCCACTGGGACGGCGATTTCCCGTGCCACGCCGACGGCAGGCCCATCCAGGGCATCTCGCATGCGGCCGGCGCCTTCGATCTCGGCCACGGCCTGAAGGCGACGCACAGCTTCTCCAGCAAGCCAGACGGCGGCTACTCGGACTACCACCACAAGATGACGAGCTACGCGAATATCCTCGCGGGCCCGGCCGCAGTGCTGAAGTCCGGCGCGACGCCTCGCACCTTCCGCGAACCGGAAGAGGAGGAGGACAGCGTCTTCAACTATGTCGAGACCGCCTCCGACCGTGTCGGGATCGGCGTCCTGACCGAGCGACTCGTCAACGAGCGGGTCGCCATCATCGGCGTCGGGGGGACCGGCGGCTACATCCTGGATTTCGTCGCCAAGACGCCTGTCCGGGAAATCCGGCTGTTCGACAGCGACGAGTTCCTGACCCATAACGCGTTTCGCGCGCCGGGCGCTCCGAGCCTGGAGGAATTGCGGGAAGCGCCCAAGAAGGTCGAATACCTGAAGCGCATCTACAGCCGGATGCACCGGAACATCGTGGCGCACGATGTCGCGCTCGGCGTCGACAACATTCACCTTCTCGACGGCGTCACCTTCGCGTTCCTGTCCCTCGATGCGGGTGACGCTAAGCGGCTGATCGTAGAGAAGCTCGAGGCGATCGGCGCCGCGTTCGTCGATGTTGGCATGGGGCTCGAGCTCGACGAGGGGTCGCTGGGCGGCATCCTGCGCGTCACCGCCAGTACGCCGGAGAAGCGCGATCACGCGCGGCAGCGCATTTCCTTCGTCGGCGGCGGCGCCAAGGACATCTACGCCTCCAACATCCAGGTCGCGGATCTCAACGCCCTGAATGCTGTCCTCGCGGTCGTCAAGTGGAAGAAGATTCGCGGCTTCTACCGCGACCTCGAGCGCGAGCATCACTGCACCTACACCACCGACGGCAACATGCTGATCAACGGGGATCTCGCGTGATACGGCACAAGCGACTCGAACATCGTTTCGTCGAACACATCCCTGAGCGCCTTGAGGCAGGCATTCTCTATGTTTCGATGGAATATGCCACATCAGCCCACAGCTGCTGCTGCGGTTGCGGCGAGGAGGTCGTCGCCCCCTTCACGCCGACGGACTGGAAGATGACGTTCGATGGCGAGACCGTCTCCCTTCGGCCGTCGATCGGCAATTGGACGCTGAAATGCCGGTCACACTATGTGATCGACCGCAGCAAGGTGATCGAGGCCGGCCCCTGGAGTGACGAGCAGGTCGAAGCCGAGCGTCGTCGTGACCGCGCTGCCAAAGCGCGCTTCTACGGGCAGACGCCAGCGATCGAACTTGCCGTTCAGCCCGCTCCCGTCAAGGCGGCTCCCGGCTTCTGGCGCCGCGCCTGGCGTTGGCTATCTGGCAGATCGTGACGATAGGCCCGACGGCAGGTTGCCGTCGGGCTATCCCGCTTCGGAACGCAGCGCAGCCCTAAGAGACAAATCAAGAACATCTATCAGGAGCTTACACGGTCTTCGCCGAAATCCTTGTGCAAGGAATGACCGACACACCATATATTGATGTTAGGCATGGGGCGATCTCCTAGCACGTGCGCGTCTCCACTCATGGTGGTGGGGACGTGGGCGAGCTTCTTGCGACCTCCTCCGGTGCCTGGCGAGGACAGATAGGCATCGAGAAGGAGCGTGGAGAATGGATGCTACCGAATTCAAGCCCGGCGATCTTGTGCGGGTGAAGTCAGGCGGGCCGATCATGACGGTCGAGCAGGTCGGGAAGACGGCCATGCTGGAGGAGGATGCCGTCTGGTGTGTCTGGTTCGAGAAGGTGGGCAACAAGCAGGTCGCGCGGAAAGACACGTTCGCGCCGGTCGTGCTGGAGAAGGCTGAGAAGCCACGAGCCGCGTTCTCCGTCGGCGTCGTTCGGGCGTAGCGTGGTGCCTCATGCCGTTTCGCGGCCTGTTCATCGGCATCGACCGTTATAGCTCGACCGGCATTGATGAGCTGACCTGCGCGCGTCGCGACGCGACGGCGCTGGAGGCACTGTTCTTCGACACGCTGGGCGGCAGCACAGTCTTGCTGGCAGATGCGGAGGCCACGCGGCAGCGGATTGAGGACGCATTTGCCGACCTGGCCGGCTGCGGCCCCGAGGATACGGTGGTGATCGCGTTCTCCGGCCATGGGTCGGAGACACATGAGCTCGTCACCCACGACGCGAATCCAGATGATCTCGCCGGCTCCGCGATCCCGCTCGAGCTGTTGCAGGAATGGTTCTCGCGGATACCGGCAAAGCGCCTGATCCTGTTCCTCGACTGTTGTTTTTCCGGCGGCATTGGGGCGAAGGTTCTGCACGTCGATGCGAAGCCGCGCAGCCTTTTGTCCGCCGAAGCGCGCCTGGCTCAGCTTGGCGGCGCTGGTCGGATCATCTTCACCGCCTCCGCGGCGACCGAGCCCGCCTATGAGCACCGCCGGTTCGGGCACGGCTTTCTGACCCACTTTCTGCTTGAGGCGCTATGTGGCGCCGAGGAAGTCGTGAGCGGCGGCAAGCTCTCGCTCTACCGCCTCCTCGAGCATGTCACGAGCCGCGTCCGGGCGGCCGCGCTGCAGGGCGGCAAAGAGCAGAACCCGACCATGCGCGGGAGCATCGACGGCGATGTCGCGTGGCCCGTGTTCGTGCCGGGCGCTAAGTATCGGGCGGCCTTCCCGGCGCGTCTGCCTGCCAAGGTGACGTCCGATCTTGCCAGCCTCTCGTCGGCCGGTTTCCCCGACGCGCTTGTCACCGCCTGGGCTGGAGCGATCCCGTCCTTGAATGCGCTTCAGATCTCCGCCATCACCGACTTCGGCGTGCTGGACGGCGAGAACCTGGTGGTGTCGGCCCCGACATCCTCGGGCAAGACGATGGTGGGCGAGCTCGCGGCGCTCCGGAACGTGCTGGATCGCAAACGGGCTTTGTTTCTGCTGCCGCTTAAGGCCCTTGTGGCAGACAAGCGGCGGCACTTCGAGAGCGTCTATGGCGGTTTCGGGGTCCGCACGGTGGAAGCGACGGGCGAGACGGACGACATCGCGCCTCTGCTGCGGGGCCAATACGATGTCGGTCTCCTGACCTATGAGAAGTTCGCCGCGATCGCGCTGACATTCCCTCATGTGCTGGCGCAGGTCGGCGCGATCGTGATCGACGAAGCGCAGATGATCGCCGACCGTGGCCGCGGCGCGAATCTGGAGTTCATTTTGACGCTCATCCGGATGCGCCGGCGTGAGGGGATCGAGCCCCAACTGATCGCGCTTTCGGCTGTGATCGGGGACACGAACGGCCTTGAGCAATGGCTCGGCGCGCGGCTCTTGCGGCGCACGGAGCGGCCCGTTCCGCTTGAGGAGGGCTTGTTGCTCGGCACCGGGCATTTCCGCTTTCTTGACCCGGAGAATGGCAATGAGCAGGTTGAGGGGCCGCTCGTTCGGCGTCTTGTCGGCGGCAAAGGATCCAGCCAGGATTGGATCATCCCGCTGGTGCGCAAGCTTGTCGCCGAAGGCCAGCAGGTGATCGTGTTTCGCGAAACCAAGGGCGAAGCCCGCGGCTGCGCCAACTATCTCGCAGAGTCGCTCGGATTGCCTCCGGCTGCCGAGGCGCTGACGCAGATGCCCGGCGGCGATCCCTCGCAGGCCAGCGCCGACTTGCGGAGCGCGCTGGGGCGCGGCGTCGCTTTCCACAACTCGGATCTCGACCGCGAAGAGCGGCGCGTCATCGAGGAAGAATTTCGCCGTAGCGGCTCGGGCCTGCGCGTCATCGCAGCCACGACGACGCTGGCGATGGGCGTGAACACGCCCGCGTCATCGGTCATCATCGCCGGCTTGAATCATCCCGGCGACGAGCCCTATTCGGTAGCCGAATACAAGAACCTAGTCGGTCGCGCGGGAAGGCTTGGCTTCGCCGAGAAGGGAGCTTCGTATCTGCTGGCGCTCGATCCGCGCGCCGAGCATGATCTGTGGTCGCGATACGTGACCGCGGAGCCGGAAGACTTGGTGTCCCGCTTCCTCGACGGTACAACCGACCCACGCTCCCTGATTATCCGCGTCCTAGTCGCGGCACAACGAGCGGCCGGCGAAGGCGTGCCGAGCGAGGAGATTGTCGAATTTCTGGAATCGAGCTTCGGCGCGTTCCAAGCCCGGCGCGCCCATAGCGCGTGGCAGTGGAGCCGGCCGGATCTGCTTTCGGCCCTAGCGGATTTGGAACGCCACGGCCTGGTGCAGAAGAACGCTACAGGCGCGTATGAATTGACCAAGCTGGGCCGTCTCGCTGGCGAAAGCGCGGCAGAGGTCGGGTCCATCGTCGCGCTCGTAGATTGCCTCGGCTCGCTTCAGCCCCAAGAAATCAGCGATCCCGTCCTGATTGCCGCAGCTCAAACGACGGTCGAGGTCGATCAACTCCTTTTTCCGATCAACCGAAAAAGCACGCAGAAAGAGCCTCAGCTATGGCCCAACGAGCTGCAGAGGCAGAATGTGCCGTGGCACGTCCTGAACGCGCTTCAGCGCGGGACAACAGAAGATCATCAGGCGACCCTGCGTGCGAAGAAGGCGGTCGCTTGTCTTTTGTTCGTGTCCGGTCGTGCCATGAGCGAGATCGAGCGCGTGCTGACGCAGTTCGGTGGTGCGTTTGGCGGCGCCGCCGGCCCCATACGCGCGGTCGCAGCGCGGACTTGCGATCTGATGCCGGTCGCGGCTCGCGTCGCCGAGATCCTGCACCCCACGCTCGATCTCGGTGACCGTGTGAGACGTCTGGCGATCCGGTTGACATATGGCGTGCCCAGCGCCGCCGTCGACCTCGCCCAATTCGCTGGAGCCGATTTGCTGCGGGGCGACTATTGCCGCTTGGCCGCCGCGCAGCTCTGTGAGCCCGAACAGATCGACGCCGCAACTGATGACCAAATTCTGGCATGCGTGGACAAGGACAGGCGCAAGCTTGCACTTGTCCGCGATGCGGCGAAGCGCGTTGCCAAGCGTCGGGCCGAAGCGGTGGCGCCTTCCGCCCCGATCCTTGAAGTATATGTGCCCTAAATTGCGCGCAACGGGGGCGTGAGGCGATTGCGTCAGATGCCCCCTCTGCGAGACGTTCCTGCCTCAGAAAGTCTCCAATGCTGGCGGAGCCAATGCGGCAGCGGGCGATCAAGCGGTCGAACGAGACAACGCGCCGCTACGGCTGCGCTCGGTGTGCAGGAGTGTCAGGATGGTCTGCCGGTTCGGAGCAAATGACCTGGTCGCCGATGGCGCCAAACCGAAGATCGTCGATTTCTTCAAAAAGCTTTTTCGACTGCATCGTGGGCGGCGATGAATTGCTCGCCGACCAGTGGCTGATCGCAAGCCTCAAGCTGCCAAGCGACGCTCCTCGTCCTCGGCTTCGTTCCCCGGCTCTCCAACCGCTTTGGTCAGGAAGAGGTCAAGCGCAGCTCGACGAGAATCACGATCCAATGCGTAGGCCGTCTGTTTGAATTCGATCCCCTCGAGTAGCCCTTGGATGTAACCGGAGATCGTGTCGGCGGCCATGATGAGCGCAGTGTCGAGCGTGTGAATGTATTTGCTCGTCACCGAGCCCTTGGAGTGGCCGACGAGCGCCGCGATGGTCACCTCGGTGAAACCGAGATCGTTGGCGATGCTGGCAAAGCTGTGACGCAGGACATGCGGGGTGACGCCGGCGAGCGGACTGTCGCTGAAAATCTGTTCCCAATGGTTCGGGAAGCTGCCGAACGCATGGTCCTCGCCCTGACCTGGGAAGACATAGGTGCCCGCTGCGGTCTTGCGCCGTTCCTCCAGATACTCGACGACGGGCAATCCGATTGGACGAATGGACTCACCTTCCTTGCTGTCCACCAGGCGCATGCAGCTCGCGTCGGTGTCAGCTTCGATCCACATTAGCGAGATCATTTCCGAGCGGCGGCAGCCGGTGAGCGCGATCTGCCGGATGATGTCCACGGTCATGGCGTATTTTTCGTTCGCCGCGGCATCGCGAAGCATTTGCCCGAGGGTGCGATACTCCGCCTCGGTCAGCCTACGATTCCGAACATTGTCCTTGGGCTTCTTGATGCCGTGCGCCGGATTGACCTCTATAATCCCAGCATCGACAGCGTAGGTGAGGATTCCGCCCAATAGGCCGACGGTGCGCGTGGCGGTGCCCGCGCCACCACGAACAATGGCCTTTCCTCGCAGCTTTTTCGTCTTGACGGCGACGCGCGTCTTGCCGGCCATGATGTCCTTCAAGACCTTGTTGATGTCGGCCTTGGTGAGATCCTTGACCCGGCGCGCGCCGATCAGCGGGATGATGTGCCGCTCGATACGGCCAGTGTCGGTGACGATGGTGGTGGGCTTTTTCGGTCGCCCGCCCTTACCCAGAATGAGGCCCGCGTTCAGATCAGCGGTATAGAGGGCGCAAAGCTCCTTGACCGTGATGGCCTTGTGATCGAGCTGACGTTCTTCGGAAGGGTTGTCGCCGCGCGCGACGCGCCCGAGTTGGACCTTCGCTTCTTGCCGGGCTGTCTCCGGCGTCCACACGCCATGCAGGCCGATGGTGTAGCGTCGCGTGCGTCCAACAGCGCGATATTGGATGAGGTAGCTGCGCTTGCCGGAGGCGAACACGCGGAGGCCGAAACCGGGCAGTTCGTCGTCCCAGATAAAATAGTCCTTCTCGCGAACATCGGCAGCGTCCACGATCCGCTTGGTCAGCTTTGCCATGAGGTGTTCCCCTCGCTAGTGAGGGGCTGCTTCCGCGGAAGCACCACGGAAGCAACCGGATGGATATCGGAGCGAAATTCTGGATAGACAGTTCGGCGCGGAAATACGAATTGTCTAGTATCTTCAGTTACATATCGCATTGTAGCGTGCCCTGTCGTGCATTTAGGATAGGCAGGCTAAATTGCTCCGAAGGCAAAGGTCACACGTTCGAATCGTGTCGGGTGCGCCAATCTTCGACCATTCGGCGTAAGGCGGCGATCCGTTCCGGACGGACGCCTGCGGCCGTGCTCGAGGTCGCACTCAGGTCAGGTTCTTCGGCATCGTGATCCCGAAGCGGAGGATCTGGCGGTGGATCGTCGAGCGGTCGACGCCGCGTTCGCGGGCCACGCGCGAGACGTTCCAGCGATTGTTGCGCAATGCCGCCAGCAGCTCGTCGGCCTGGCGTGACATTGCCGCGCCACCCCGCGTCGACTTTCCGGATTTTTCCTCACCCGCCGGATAGGCGATCCGGTCCGGCAGATCGGCAAGATCGATCGTCCCCTCGGTGGCCAGTGCGCAGCCATGATCGAGGGCGTTGATCAGTTCGCGGATGTTGCCGGGCCATTGATACTTGAGCAGCGCGGCACGAGCGCTCGCCGTCAACGCATAGCTGACCTCATGCTCGGTCGAGAGGCGATCCAGGAACCGATCGATCAGCCACTCGACATCGGTCCGCTGCCGCAGCGGGGGCAGCGCGAGCACCGCACCGTTGAGGCGGAAATAGAGATCCTCGCGAAACTGCCCGGCCTTGACCAGCGCGACGAGATCGCGATGGGTGGCGGCGACGACGCGGATATTGAGCGGCACCGGCCGGGTGCGGCCGACCGGCGTCACTTCACGCTCGGCAAGCACGCGCAGCAGCCGGGTCTGCGAGGGGATCGGCATGTCGCCGATCTCGTCAAGGAACAAGGTGCCGCCGTCAGCCTCGAGCACCAGCCCTTTCTTGCCTTTTGCCGCCGCGCCGGTGAAAGCACCGGGCTCGTGGCCGAACAGCTCGCTCTCGATCAGGCTTTCCGGCAGCGCCGCGCAATTGACCGCGACGAACGGCTTGCCTGCCCGCGCGCTGACCGAATGTAGCGCCTTGGTGAGATGCTCCTTGCCGGTGCCGGTTTCGCCGGTGATGAGCAGGCCCATCTGGGTATTGATCAGCTTGGCGGCGCGCGACACCACGTGATGCATCGCAGGATCGCCGCGAAACAAATTGCGCAGCGGCGCGGGAAGCACCGCCTCGCTCCGCGACGACGCCGGCGCGGCAAGCTTGTTCGGCGGCGGGAGGGTCTGCGCGAACAACGTCGCGCCACTATTGGCCAGCCGCAGCGTGCGCTGCCCGGCGGGGCGCGAATGCGCGAAGCGCGGCAGGTCGTCGATGGTGCATTCGAAGATATCGGACACGCCGAAGCCGTCGGCCCGGAGCCTGAGATCGGGACGCTTGGCGAGTTCGCGTGCCAACAACTGTCGGGCGCGATTGTTGAAGCCGATGATGCGGCCGCTGCCGTCGACGGCGATCACATAATCCGGATCGACGTCGGCAAACTCCGCGGAGCCGGACAGTTTAATGATCCATTCGTGCCGGAAACGATTCAGCAGGTTCGCATTCTCGATCTTGTGCGCGAACGACTTGACCAGTTGCAGCGCCAGGAACTGGCTGGCCTTCGGCTCCGGCGAGCGCAGTGCGGAAATATCCAGCACCGCGGCGAGCGCGCCGCTGGGATCGAACACCGGCGCTGCCGTGCAGGTCAGCGGAATATGGGTCGCATCGAAATGATCGGACTGGTGCACCGTGAGGGCTTCCTCGGTCGCGATGCAGGTGCCGACCGCGCAGGTGCCGGCATGCGGCTCGTTCCAGTCGGCGCCGAGATAGAGGCCGGCCTTGCGCAGCGTGTTGTTGAAGGTCGGGTCGCCGATGAAATCCACCGTGATACCCTTGGCATCGGTGAGCAGCAGCACGTAACCGAGCCCGGCGATCTGGCGATAGAGCATCTCGACGCCGAAACGGGCGGTGTGAAGGAATTCGTCCATCGCATCGCGATGCTCGCGCAGCCGTCCGGACGTCACGATGCGCGCGTCGCGCAGCACCGAGGGATCGAGCTTGTGCTCGGAGACGCAACGCACCCACGACTGATGAATGACGGCATCGCGCGCGCTGGTCTGGCCGACCGCAACGCGAACCAACTCGTCGATATGCGCAGCGCGCTCGATGGTCACGGCTGATTCTCCTGGATATTTCCTCGCACGTTCCTGTTGTTGCCCGGAGTGTCACTCGGATCATGCCGCCGATCAAGTTCGTTGCGTGCAACACCTGTTGCACGGCGCAACAGTGGCGCAGCGCATCGCCCGGCATTAACGCGAGGAAATATCGAGCGTTTTCAGGATACGCCAGCGTGGCACGGGGCTTGCTGATCTTGCGGCAGAGGCACACTCGACCTCGCCAACAACACGCCGGCCCCGCGATGAAAACGCGATCGACGCCGGCCTATGGGAGAATGAAACCATGCTCACGAAGGCCCCGGACGGAAAAGTTACCGCACTGCTCGACGAGCTCAACGCCGCGTTGTCGTCGGGCGACATCGAACGCGCACTCGCGCTGTTTCAGAGCGATTGTTACTGGCGCGATCTGGTCACCTTCACCTGGAACATCAAGACCATGGAAGGCAAGGACGATATCCACGACATGCTGAAGGCGCGGCTTGCCGACACCAAGCCGTCGGGATGGCGCATCGCCGACGGCGATACGGCAAGCGAGGCCGACGGCATTATCGAGAGCTGGATCCAGTTCGAGACCGACGTCGCGCGCGGCTACGGCCATTTGCGCA
This sequence comes from Bradyrhizobium sp. UBA2491, assembly GCF_002341725.1. Taxonomy (NCBI): domain Bacteria; kingdom Pseudomonadati; phylum Pseudomonadota; class Alphaproteobacteria; order Hyphomicrobiales; family Nitrobacteraceae; genus Bradyrhizobium; species Bradyrhizobium sp. UBA2491. The sequence goes on along the minus strand of NZ_DDOP01000003.1, from coordinate 90,560 downwards.
TGAAGGATGGCCGCATCTGGACGCTGCTCACGACCATGGCCGAGCTCAAGGGCCATGAAGAGAAATCCGGCTTCACCCGGCCGCTTGGCGCCAAGCACGGCCACGGCAAGGATCGCAAGAGCTGGCGCGAGGAACGCGAGCAGGAACTCGCCGAGCTCGGTCACACGATGCAGCCCCAGGTGCTGATCATCGGCGGCGGACAGGGCGGCATCGCACTCGGTGCGCGGCTTCGGCAACTGAACGTGCCGACCATCATCATCGAGAAGAATGAGCGCGCCGGCGACTCCTGGCGCAAGCGTTACAAGTCGCTCTGCCTGCACGATCCGGTCTGGTACGATCACCTGCCCTACATCGACTTCCCGAAGAACTGGCCGGTGTTCGCGCCAAAGGACAAGATCGGCGACTGGCTCGAGATGTACACCAAGGTCATGGAGCTCAACTACTGGAGCTCGACCACCGCCAAATCCGCCAGCTATGACGAGGCGAAGAAGGAATGGACCGTCGTGGTCGAGCGTGACGGCAAGCAAATCACGCTGAAGCCGAAGCAGCTCGTGCTGGCCACCGGCATGTCGGGCAAGGCGAACTGGCCCACATACAAGGGACAGGACATCTTCAAGGGCGAGCAGCAGCATTCCTCGACCCATCCGGGTCCGGAGAAATATCGTGGCAAGAAAGTGGTGGTGATCGGCTCCAACAACTCCGCTCACGACATTTGCGCGGCGCTGTGGGAGGGCGGTGCCGACGTCACCATGGTGCAGCGTTCATCCACGCATATCGTGAAGTCCGACACGCTGATGGATATCGGGCTTGGCGCGCTCTATTCGGAGCAGGCGGTCGCGAACGGGATGACGACACGCAAGGCCGATCTAATCTTCGCCTCGCTGCCCTACAGGATCATGCATCAGTTCCAGATTCCGCTCTATGAGCAGATGCGCGAACGCGACAAGGATTTCTATGCCGCGCTGGAGAAGGTCGGCTTCATGCATGATTGGGGCGACGACGGCTCCGGCCTGTTCATGAAGTATCTGCGCCGCGGCTCGGGCTACTACATCGATGTCGGCGCCTGCGATCTCGTCATCGACGGCTCGATCAAGCTCAAGAGCGGCAAGGGCGCGGCGGTGCAGGAACTGACCGAGACCGGCGTCAAATTCGTCGACGGCACCGAACTCCCCGCCGATCTCGTCGTCTATGCCACCGGCTACGGCTCGATGAACGGCTGGGCCGCCGATCTGATCTCGAAGGATGTCGCGGAGAAGGTCGGCAAGGTCTGGGGTCTTGGATCCAACACGACCAAGGACCCCGGCCCGTGGGAGGGCGAGCAGCGCAACATGTGGAAGCCGACCCAGCAGAATGCATTGTGGTTCCACGGCGGCAATCTGCACCAGTCGCGGCATTACTCCCAGTATCTGGCGCTGCAACTGAAGGCGCGAATGGAAGGCATCCCGACGCCGGTCTACGGCCTTGAGAAGGCGCATCACGTCAGCTGATCGGCAGAGAGAGATCGATACGCAGGGCGGATCACTGAGCAATCCGCCCTGCTGTGAGTCTTGCGCTGATTGAAATCCGTCGATCACAACTCCGCGGCCTTCGCCGATCGCTACAGCGGAGAAAAGCTGCGGGCGCGCCGTGCGAAACAGCTACGTCGCGCTCTCATGTTTCACGCAATGCTCGAACATTCGTTCGCGCGATCGCGTTCCATCCTGACACCGAGCTGAATTGCATGAACCGCTGCGAACAATCTCTGCGTCGCGCGATGTCGTGATCGCGTATCGGTGGACAAATTCACAACGGGTTCATGTCGGCGCGCCTATTCGACTCCACGAGCTGGGGGAAGAAGATTGGAGTAAGTGCCATGCGCCGCATCGCCGGACTGCCTTTCGCCTTAGCTCTCAGCCTCTGCTGTCTCTCGCCGCCTCACGCTGCCCGCGCGCAGATCGCCATCGGCATCGGCATCAGCGTCGATGTGGCCCCGCCGCCATTGCCCGTCTACGATCAACCGCCGATCCCCGGCGACGGCTACATCTGGACTCCGGGTTATTGGGCATGGAGCGACGACATCGGTTACTACTGGGTGCCCGGCACGTGGGTGCTGCCGCCCGCTCCTGAATTGCTATGGACGCCCGGTTACTGGGGCTGGAACGATGGCGTCTACGCCTTCCACGCCGGATACTGGGGAGCAACCGTCGGCTTCTACGGCGGCATCTCCTATGGCTTCGGCTACACCGGCCTCGGCTATGACGGCGGCTACTGGCGCGGCGGCAGCTTCTTCTACAACCGCACCGTCAACAACATCACCAATGTCTCGGTCACCAACGTCTACAACAAGACCGTCATCAACAACACGACCAACATCAGCTACAATGGCGGCACTGGCGGCACCACCGTGAGGCCAACGCCGCAGCAGCTCGCGGCGATGAGTGAGCATCACGTGGCGCCGACCAGCGAGCAGACGCGGCACGCGGAAGCAGCGATGAAGGACCCTGCGCTGGCGCTCGCCAACAACCATGGTCATCCGGCAGTCGCCGCGACCGCGCACGCCGCACGGTTCAGCGGCGCCGGCGTGATCGCCGCGCATCCGGGCAAGCCGATCGCGGCGCCGCCACCGCGACATGCGCAACCCACGACGGCAAACACCGTGCCTCCCGGACACGCTTTGCCGTCGGGCAACGCCTTGCCGGCGGTGCACGCTCCACCGGCAGAGCACGCTCCGACGACGGGCAACACTCCGCCAGCGGGACACGCGCTCCCGACAGGAAACGCGCTGCCGGCGGTGCACGCTCCGCCGACAGAACATGCTCAAACGACGACGCACACGCTACCGACGGGCCACACATCGCCCGGCGCTGGCAACCATCCCGCACCGGCACCGCATGTCGCGGCTCCGGCCGCGCATGCGCCAAGACCGCAATTCGCACAGCACTCTCCGCCTGCGCCGCGCGCGGTCGCGCATCCGCCGGTACCGCACGTCGCGCGTCCGGCTGTGCACCGTCCTCCACCGCCGCCCCGGCGCCCGCCGCCGCATGTGTCACGGCCGGCACCGCGGCCGCACCCTGCGCCACGGCCGCATCCCGCACCCAGGCCGCGCCCGGCGCCGCACAGGCACTGACCCTTCGGCTCATCGGCGTGCCTGCAAGGCACGCCGATGTCGGACGCGAGCCCAAGTGGCGGGCCGCGACATAATCATGAGATTCCGAGCGGGCCTTCAGACGTTGACGCCGCGTCGTTCGCCAGTCATCCCCCGGGGCACGGCTGTCCGGATCGGCCGCGGCTCATGCCGGCGTGGCGACGCCGGCATGAGAGATCCGGGTCAGTATCGGGATCCTGTACTCGCTCGATTTTTCTGAGACCCAGAGCAGCTTGCGGACCGAATTGATGTTCAGGAAGAACTCGCCGTAGGGCCAACCTTCCCTCTCCTGGAGCACGACCTTCATCCGTGCGGTGAAGCGACCTTCCTCGGGAACGATAACTCCCCGCAACATCAGCAGCTCGCCGATCACGGCGGCCCGATCGGGCAAGGCGGGATGCGCATGCGGCTCGTAACCGAAGCATTGTTCGAGCCTGCGAAGTAGCCGGGTCGTTGGATCGCCTCGCGAGAGCAGCGCCAACTCCCGGGTCGGATGGCCGCGAGGAATGGTCCATTCCTGACGCTCCTTGAGGACCGGGCCGCCAAACTTCGGCTCCCAGACCTCGACGGCATCCGTGTTACTGCCATCGGACAGAACGAGCACGAGACCAAACCCCGCCTGGTCGCCGTCGGAACCGGCCCTGGCGTCGATCCAGAGCTGCTGCTCCCATCGCCATTCGACGATATCGAATACGTACGCCTGAGAATCCGGGACGAAGCCTTCGGGGTCACCCGCCGGATCGGCTCCACCGACCCAATGCACCCCTTTGGGCAATCCACCGTAAAGTCCCTCCAAGGTCGGACCATGCTTCTGGGTCTTGGGCTTGAACCAGTCGAACAATCCCATTCGAGGTCTCCGGAGACTGTGCCAATCGGTAATGTCTCCGGTCAGAGCACACCCAAGCCTCGCGCGCAAGTTGTATCAACGCTGCGAAACGCCCGTCACCCGCAGGCCGGTCGGATTGACGTCACGCCAAGTTATCCGCTGCATCGCTGATCCCCGCATAGATTTCCTGAAGATCCGCCTCGGTGACGCAGTAAGGCGGCATGACGTAGATCGTGTTGCCGAGCGGACGCAGCAGCAGGTTTCGGCGTTCGAAGAAGGCCAGGAGCCTGGGGCCGATGCCGGCGAGATAGCCGGCATCGCTGGCCTTCAGGTCGAGTGCGGTGATGGTCCCGGTGCGGCGAACGTTTTCGAAACGTGCATCGGCGCGGAATGGCCCGATCAGATGCTCCTGCATCGCGGCGACCGACGCAACACGCTCGCCGGCGCCGTGCTGCCAGAGCTCGAGATTCGCGAGCGCCGCGGCGCAAGCGACCGGGTTTGCCGTGTAGGAGCTGGAATGGAAGAACATCCGCGAACGGTCGCTGGAGTAATGCGCGTCGTAGATCTCGGCACGGCACAGCGTCACCGCGAGCGGCAATGATCCGCCGGTCAGTCCCTTGGAGTAGCAGGCTATATCCGGCCTGACATCGGCCTGCTCGCATGCGAACAAGGTGCCGGTTCGGCCCCAGCCGGTCATCACCTCATCGGCGATGAACAGCACATTCGAGGCCTCGCAGATGCGCTTCATCTCCTTGAGCACCCAGGCGGGATACATCAGCATGCCGCCGGCGCCCAGGATCAGCGGTTCGACGATGAAGGCTGCCGCGGCTTCGTCCTTGCACGCGGCTTCGAGCGCATCGAGCGTCGCCTGCTCATGACCGGCCGCAGGAAACGGGATCGACGCGACGTCGAACAGCAGCGGCTCATAGGCCCTGTTGAACACCCCGCGCGCACCGACCGACATCGTCCCGACCGTGTCGCCGTGGTAGGAGTGTTGCATCACGATGATCCGCGTGCGCGGCACGCCGATATTGTGCCAATAGCCGAGCGCCATTTTCAGCGCCACTTCGACGCTGGTCGAGCCAGAGTCGGAGAAGAACACGTGGTCTAGTCCTTCAGGCGTCAGCTTCAGCAATTGCGCGGCCACCTGCTCGGCCGGGTCGTGGGTATAGCCGGCGAAGATGATCTGGTTGAGCTGCTCGGCCTGCTGCTGGATCGCGCGCACGATATGCGGATGGCAATGGCCATGGGTCACCACCCACCAGGACGCGATCGCATCGATGATGCGGCGATCATCGGCGGTGTAGAGATAGGCGCCCTCGCCGCGCACGATCTTCGTCATCGCGCCGTGCAGCGCGTGCTGGGTGAACGGGTGCCAGATCGGCGACGTCGGCGAGCGCATCATGGGTTGAAATCTTCGCGCCAGAATGCATCGCTGAATGCCGCTTGCAGCGTGTCCGCCGTGAGCGGCGACAGCAGCGGCAGCCGGCCGAGCCGGCGCACCTGCCCGAACGCGCAGATCGCGCGCTCGCTTTCGGGATTGCTGTCGCCAATGAACGCAATGCCGAGGATATCGATCCGGCGCTTGCGCAGCGCCTCGACCGACAACAGCGAGTGATTGATGGTGCCGAGCGCGGTGCGGGCACAGAGCACGACCGGAAGCCGCCATCGCTCGAACATGTCGATGTAGAGCGTGTCGTCGTTCAGCGGCACCATCAGCCCGCCGGCGCCTTCGATCACCAGCCGCCGGTCTCCCGATGTCGGCACGTCGAGCGCGACGGGATCGATGAGCACCCCGTCGATCGCGGCGGACTGATGCGGCGATGCCGGCGTTCGAAGCCGGTAGCGTTCCGGCACGATGCGATCGGCCGGGATGCCGCCAAGCCGGGCAACCAATTGCGCATCGGTTTCCTCGTCGAGGCCAGACTGGACCGGCTTCCAGTAACTCGCGTCGAGGAAGCCGGCGAGGCCTGCGGAGAAGATGGTCTTGCCAATTCCGGTGTCGGTGCCGGTCACCACGATCGCGTTGCTCATTGCGGCCATCCATTGGTCTCCACGACGAGCGCGTCGAGCAGCGCGCGCACATCGTCCTCGTCGACATTGAGGGTCAGCGCAATCCGCAACCGCGCGGTGCCTGTCGGCACGGTTGGCGGCCGGATGCCCCTGATATCGAAGCCGCGCGCCTGTAGCGCGGAGGCGAGCTGCATCGCGCGTGCATTGTCGCCGACGATATAGGGCACGATCTGCGAGCGCGACGGGCTGCGCCAGCCGCGCGCTTCGAGCTCGTGATGGGTGAATGCAACAAGGCTAGCCAGGCGCTGTTGACGCTCGGGCTCCTCTCGCAGGATCAGCAGCGCCTCGCGCACGGCCACGGCGGTCAGCGGCGACGGCGCGGTGGCGAAGATGAACGGGCGGCAGCGATTGACCATGAAATCGCGCAGCACGGTCGGGGCCGTGACCAGCGCGCCCGCTGCGCCCAGCGCCTTGCCGCAGGTGTGGACGATCACGCGGTTCTCGCGGCCCTCATAGGGAGCCGTGAGCCCGCGCCCCTGCTCGCCATAGACGCCGGTGCCGTGCGCCTCATCGACCATCAGGAAGGCATCGTGCCGGTCGGCGATGGCGATGAGGTCGTCGAGCGGCGCGATGTCGCCATCCATGCTGTAGACGCTCTCGACCACGATCCAGACCCGGCCCGTTCCACCCTCGGCGCGCCAGCCGCGAATGGTGTCCTCGACCGACTGCGGATCATTGTGGCCGCTGAAGCGGAATTCGGCCCGGCCGGCCCGCGCGCCCTCGTGGATGCTCGCATGCACCAAGGCGTCGAGCACGAGCAGGTCGCCACGCTGCGGCAACGTCGTCAGCACCGCGAAATTGGCGACATAGCCGCCACCGAAGAACAGCGCGGTCTCGGCGCGGAAGAACGCGGCGGCTTCAGTCTCCAGCCTCTCGTGCTCCTCGCAATTGCCGCGCAGCAGCCGCGAGCCGCCGGCGCCGACCGGCGTGCCGGCCTCGAGCGCGGCCGCAACGGCCTGCTTGATGCGCGGCGCGGTCGCCAGCGCCAGATAATCGTTCGAGACGAAATCGATGCCCGCGCGCGGCTTGAGACCGCGCAGCCGATCGTCCTTGCTCAGGGCGTGCAAGGCCGCGGCGTAATCAGCGGCGTTGGCCGCATGGATTGCGCTCATGCTTCACTCACAGATTTGCAGTTGGTCGCGCGGCGAATGACGCCGCGCGCGTGCTGGAGGTTGCGATCAGGCGAGGCGGGAGGTGATGCCGAGCCGGTCCAGCAGATCGGCGTCGCGATCGCGCTGCGGGTTCTTGGTGGTCAGCAGCACGTCGCCGATGAAGATCGAGTTCGCGCCGGCCAGGAAGCACATCGCCTGCAACTCGTCGGTCATGTACTGCCGTCCGGCCGACAGCCGCACCACGCTTTGCGGCATCATGATCCGCGCTGTCGCGACCAGCCGCACCAGTGCGATCGGATCGGGACGCTCGGCGGTGTCGTTGACCGGCACGCCCTTGACCTCGTTCCACAGATTGATCGGCACGCTTTCAGGATGGCTGGGGAGATTGGCGAGCAGCATCAGCATGCCGAGCCGGTCCTCGACCTGTTCACCCATGCCGATGATGCCGCCGCAGCAGACCTTGATGCCGGCGTCACGCACATGCGCGAGCGTATCGATGCGATCCTGCAAGGTACGGGTGGTGATGATCTTGTCGTAGAATTCGGGCGAGGTATCGACATTGTGGTTGTAGAAATCGAGCCCGGCCCCGGAGAGGCGCTCGGCTTGCGTTGGCGTCAGCATGCCGAGCGTGACGCAGGTCTCCATGCCGAGGCCCTTCACCGCGCTGACCATGTCGCAGACCTGATCGAGATCGCGGTCCTTGGGACTGCGCCAGGCTGCGGCCATGCAGAAGCGGGTGGCGCCGGCATCCTTGGCGCGCTGCGCGACCGCGACCACCTCGTCCCGCGGCATCAGGCGGGTGGCTTTCAGGCCGGTATCGTAATGCGCGCTCTGGGAGCAGTAGCCGCAGTCTTCCGGGCAACCGCCGGTCTTGATGCTGAGCAGGCTCGCGGTCTCGACGTGGTTCGGATTGAAGTTGGCGCGATGGATGCCCTGCGCCTGGAACATCAGGTCCGCGAACGGCAGATTGTAGAGCGCCTCGGCCTCGGCGCGCTGCCAGGTCTTGCACGGCACCGCGCCGGCGCGGCTTTCGGTGCGTTCGATCTCAACGACATCAACCATCGGGCTTGCTTTCTCACTTGCTATGGATCATAGATAATCTGATATATTATCTATGATTTTGGACTTAGAACGATGCTAGCTGACGCTGCGCGCGAGCGCATCCGTTTTTGCGATAGATAATCTATGATGAATGAAGGTGAGAATACGACGACCGCCGGACGCATCGCCGAGGCAATCGGCGAACGCATCATCAGCGGTGCGTTGCCGCCGGACGCCCCGCTCCGGCAGGATCATGTCGCGCGCGAATTCCATTCCAGCCACGTCCCGGTGCGCGAGGCCTTCAGGCAATTGGAGGCGCAGCATCTCGTCGTCGCCGTACCGCGCCGTGGCGTTCGGGTTGCGCCGCTCGACACCAAATCGGTGAAGGAGATCGCCGAGATGCGCGCCGCGCTGGAGGTGGTCGCGCTGCGCAACGCGGCGCCGAAATTCACGTCGGCCCAGCTGGCGCGGATCGAGGTCGCGCTGGTCGAAGGCGACAATGCCGAGACGGTCGAGGAATTCGAGATGGCCAATCGCGCCTTTCATCACGCGTTGGTGGCGCCGTGCGCGATGCCGCGCCTGCTCGCCAGCCTCGATGGGTTGCAGCTGGCGAATTCGCGCCTGGTGTTCGCGATGGCCCGCAACGCCGGCTGGCGGCCGCGGCCCAGCCAGGATCATCGCGTGATCTTGCAGGCGCTGCGCGCTCGCAACATCGAGCAAGCCTGCGGCCTTCTGGCGCGGCATATCCAGACTATCGAGCGCCTTGCCCTGCCGGCGGCGTGATCGGAAGACACGCTAGAGCATGATCCGGAACCATGCGAAGCGGTTTGCCGAAAAGATCACGCGCGAACAAGAGGCTGAAGCGAGATGACGATTTGACCTCATCTCGCGTTAGGCGATCGCCACGATCTCCAGCTCCTGATCGCCTGCCCCGACGACGTCGCCCTGGGCCTTCCCCATCAGCGCACGCGCCACCGGCGAGACGAACGAAATCGAGCCCGCCTTGGGATCAGCCTCGTCCTCACCGACGATGCGATAGGTCTGCACCCGGCCATCGGCGCGGCTGAACGTCACAGTGCTCCCGAAGGCAACGATTTCGGTCGAGGCAGGATCAGGCATCACCTGTGCCGTGCGCAGCCGTTCGGCAAAGTAACGTGCATCGCGCAACGGTGCAGCCGACTGGCGCCGCCGCTCGTTGACGTCCTCGACCAGCTGCGCGGCCTCATAGGCCGCGCGCGCCTCCCCGAGCTGCTGCTCCAGCGCCTTGCGCCCGGCTTCCGTCACCAGATTGGGATGTGACGAGATCGGACGGTCCGGCAATTGCGTCTCGGACGCGGTCTCGGCACTGTCTTCCTTGGTGAACGCAACGCTCAATCTCGAACTCCCTTTGGTCGAATTTGGAATCGGCTCGGGGCCTGAGGTCTCCAGCTCCTTGTATCAAACTAGCTCCGCCAGGGCGGCCAAGAAAGGGCACCAGCGCGGCAACAGCGGCCCCCGAATGGTGCCGGACTGGAACTTTCAGAGGCCTGAGCCGTTCATCATCGGATCGATGTGACGACGCAAGGAGGCGGCCGGACAGCCGCCTTTTTGATTGCCGCAACGGCGGTTCGCGGCGTCGGAGCCATGCCCTTGACCAATACGATTGATCGCTCGCAGCTTCAGAAGATCATTGCCGGCTTGAGCGAAGGCGTAATCATCATCGAGTCTGACCAGAGCATCACCTGGGCCAACGAATCCGCACTGCTGATGCATGGAGTCGAAACGCTGGACCAGCTCGGCACGACGGTCGACGAGTATCGCAACAACTTCGTGCTGCGCTACCGGAACAATCATCTGCTGACTGAAAATCAGTATCCTGCCGAGCGAGTGATCGCCGGCGAGGCCTTCGTGGATGTCGTGGTCGTGGTTGCGCCGCGCGACCACGACGGACAGAACGGCGAGAAGCCGGAATGGGTGCACCAGATCCGCAGTCTGGTCATCACCGATACCAAAGGCGATCCCGACTGCCTGGTGCTGGTGATCGCCGATGTCACCGAGCGTTTTGCCGCCGAGGCCCGCTTCGAACGCACCTTCAACGCCAACCCGGCACCTGCCTTCATCTGCCGGCAGTCCGACCAGCTCCTCGTCAAGGTCAACCAAGGCTTCCTCGATATGATGGGCTACGCCCGGGATGACGTTTTTGGTCGCTCGATCGACGACATGGACCTGCTTGCAGAGGCGAAAGATCCGGAAACGACCCGCGAACGCGTTGCCGAGGGGAAGACAATTCCGCAGACGGAGACCGTGCTGCCGCTGCCTGCCGGCGGACGCAAACTCGTCATCATGGCGGGGCAGCCGATCGAGGTCGGCGAGGAGGCCTGCATGCTGTTCACGTTTGCGGATCTCGATGCGCGCGAGAAAGCGGAATCCGCATTGCGCCAGAGCGAGCAACGCTTTGCCAAGGCGTTCCAGCTTTCACCGGTACCGACCGCGCTGATGAAGGTAGACGGTCAGGCTTTCGTCAACATCAACGACGCGTTTGCCGGACAGTTCGGTTACGCCGAGGCCGAGCTGATCGGTCGCAGTCCCAGGGACATGAAGCTGTGGGCGCAGCCGGAGAGCCGGCACCGGTTCGAGGCCGGCATCGTCGAGTCCGGCCACGTCCACAAGCTCGAAGCTTGCTTGACGTGCAAGAACGGCAACGACCTCGACTGCATCGTTTCCGCCGAAACCGTCACCATCGCCGACCAGCTGTGCGTCCTGACCACATTCCTCGATATCACCGACCGCAAGCGTACGGAGCGCGAACTGGTGCAAGCGATCGACGCCGTCATGACTGATGCATCCTGGTTGAGCAAGGGCATTATGGAGAAACTCGCTGCGCTCCGCCGGCCAAGCAACACCCCGATCGAAATCCCCGCGGCCAAGCTGACTGCACGCGAAAGCGAAGTGCTCGGCTTGATCTGTCACGGCGTGAGCGACGCAGCGATCAGCAAGCGCCTTTCGCTATCGTCCAACACGGTACGCAACCATGTGTCGGCGCTATACCGGAAACTCGGCGTTCATCGCCGCAGCGAAGCGGTGATCTGGGGCCGCGAGCACGGCTACATCTCAAAAAAGTAGCTCAACTAGTACAATTTCATCAACGAACTAGTGCAACCCGTTCATTGCGGCAGGACGGGCATTCCCTACGTTTCCCGGGCGCAAAACGCGCGGCCACAACTCAGGAGTTTCGGATGGACAAGGATCGGATCAAAGGCACCGCCGAACAGGTCAAGGGCTCGATCAAGGAAGCCGTCGGCAAAGTCACTGGCAACGACAGACTCGAGATCGAGGGCAAGGCAGAGCAGATCGCCGGCAAGGCCCAGGCTGGAATCGGCAAGGCAAAGGACGCCGCGCGCGACGCCTTGAAGAAATAAGCACACCACCACGCAAGCATTGCATGGCTCGATGCCGGAAATCCCGGCATCGACCGGCGTCGAGGAGGAAGAGACGATGGATTCGGATCGTATCAAGGGAGCCGCCAAGGACCTTGGCGGCAGGATCGAGGAAACGTTCGGCCATGTTACCGGCAACCAGCAGACCCGAGCCGAAGGCGTAGCCCGGCAGATCGAAGGCAAGGGACAAAATCTCTACGGCCAGGCGAAGGATGGCATGCGCGACGCTGGCGATCTTGCCGGCAAGGCCTACGACGAGGGAAGTCATTATGTGAAACAGACCGCGCAGAGCGCTGGCGATACCGTCGGACGCTATCCGCTCTCCTCTCTCGTGCTGGCAGGAGCTGTCGGCTTTGTCGCCGGCATGCTGTTTCGCCGCGGCTAATCGGGAGCAAAGCGACATGATGTATGATGCCAACGCGGCACAATCCGCCGCGGATCCGGTTGCGCCGACACGAAGGACTTCAGGTCCGAGTTCGAACGTGTCCTTTTCAGGCGTGTCTCGTTCAGGCGTGTCTTGGGGTGCGGTCTTCGCCGGCTCCGTCACCGCCCTGGTGACGCAAATCGCCTTGTCGACGCTGGGCCTTGGGCTCGGCTTCGCGAGCATCGATCCGGCATCGACCGGCTCGCCGAGTGCCGGCACGCTGTCGCTCGCCGCGGCGATCTGGTGGATCGGGGCCGGGCTGCTCGCCTCGTTGGCGGGAGGCTACGTCGCCGGCCGTTTGTGCGGCTGGGCGTTCGCGTCGAAAGGCGGGTACCACGGCTTGGTCTCGTGGGCCGCAGCAACCCTTGTCATGCTTTTTCTGCTTGGCTCGGCCGTGGGCGGAGTGGTCGGCGGCGCCTTTGGCGCGATGGGCGGCATTCTCGGCGGCGCGGGACGTGTCGTTGATAGCGCGGTCCACGCCGCCGTTCCCGTGCTCGCCGGGTCCGACAACCCGATGTCCGACATCGAGCGCCAGATCAAGTCGTCGGGCGCCAACCAGGACCCGGCACAACTTCGCGACAGCGCTCTCAACGCGATCCGCGCGGCGTTGACCGGGGATCCCGCGCAGCAGCAGCAAGCGACCGATCAGGCGGCTCAGGCTCTGGCGCAGATGGAGGGCATCCCGGTCGACCAGGCCAAAACCAAGGTGCAGGACTATCAGCGGCAGTACACGCAAGCCGTTGCCGACGCCAAGCTGAAGGCAACCCAATTTGCCGACGCGGCAGCCAAGGCAACGTCTCGCGTCGCGCTGATCGCGTTCTTCGCACTGCTTCTCAGCGCCGTTGCAAGTGCCGCAGGCGGCCGCTTCGGCGCCGTGAAGACACGCGATGAGGAGCACGATCGAACAATTATTCGCTGAACATCGACATCGCGGGCAGGTCGCCTCGGCCTGCTCGCATCCGGGCGCAATGCCTACGGAGATTCAGCGGTGAGCAACAGACGTCACCGCGCATCAGGAAGGAAATGAAGATGGGTATCATCTGGACGATCATCATCGGCTTTGTTGCCGGCGTCATAGCGAAATTCATCATGCCAGGCCCGAACGAGCCCAGCGGCTTCATCATGACCACAGTGCTCGGTATCGTCGGGGCGGTTGTCGCCAACTTTCTCGGGCAGGCGCTCGGTTGGTACGGGCCCGGTCAGGGCGCGGGACTTGTTGGAGCCGTGGTCGGCGCGATCATCATCCTGTTCGTGTGGGGGGCGATCTCGAACCGGCGCGCCTATTGAGGCCGAAGCGTCACCGGGCACGCGTTGAGATCGAGCGCTGTCTCCCCGACGAATACAGCGCTCGTCTCCATTGAATCCTGCGGCGTCGCAGTCCCTCGCATCGACACTTACGAGCGCGTCGTCGATTCCGAAGCAGGTCCCTTGCGGCCGAACCGGTTCTTCACCCCCTCGCGCCAGCCCTGGAAGGTGACGAACAGCATCGGCACCAGGAAGATGCCGATCGAGCTCGCCGCCAGCATGCCGCCGAACACCGCGGTGCCGACCGCGCGGCGGCTGATCTCCGCGGCACCGCTCGCGACCACCAGCGGCAGCAGGCCGAGGATGAAAGCGATCGAAGTCATCATCACCGCGCGAAAGCGCATCTGCGCGCCCGTCGTCGCGGCTTCCACGATCGGCTTGCCGGCCTCGCGCTGCTCCTTGGCGAATTCGACGATCAGGATGCCGTTCTTGGCGGCCAGCGCGATCAGCACCACCAGGCCGATCTGGCCGTAGAGATCGAGGTTCAGCCCCGCGAGCTTGATCGCAAGATAGGACCCGAACACGCCGACCGTCACCGACAGCAGCACGGGAATCGGAATCGTCCAGCTCTCATACAGCGCCACCAGGAACAGATAGGCAAACAGCACCGCCAGCGCGAGGATGATGCCGGTCTGTCCCGAAGCCGCCTGCTCCTGATAGGCGGTGCCGGTCCATTCATACGAGTAGCCGGCCGGCAACGTCGACTTCGAGAGATCGGCCATCGTCGCGATCGCAGTCCCCGACGACACGCCTGCCGCCGGGCTGCCGTTCACCGTGACCGAACGATAATTGTTGTAGCGCGTGATCACCTGCGGGCCGGTGACGATCCGCAAGCTTGCGATCGATCGGATCGGCACCATCTCGCCGCCGGTGTTGCGCACATAGATCTGCCAGATGTCGGGAATGTCGCGGCGGTCGGCCGCATCGCCCTGCACGTTGACCTGCCAGGTGCGGCCAAACAGGTTGAAATTGTTGACGTAGATGCCGCCGAGCGTGGCTTGCAGCGCGGTGAAGACGTCGGCCATGTTGAGGCCGAGCGCCTGCGCCTTGGCGCGATCGATGTCGAGATAGACCGAAGGATTGGTCGCGGTGAAGGTCGAGAACACGCGGGTCAGATTGGGGTTGCGGTTGGCGGCGCCGATCAATCCGCCCATCACGCTGCTGAGCGAAGCCGGGTCCTGCCCTTCCAGCGCCTCGAGCTGATATTCGAAACCGCCTGATGTCGAGAGCCCGATGATCGGCGGCAAGTTGAACGGCAGCACCGAGGCCTGGCGGATTTGCGAACCTCCGACGAAGGTCTGCCCAATCGCGGCCTGCACCGATTCGGTCGTGGCCTTGCGATCGGCGAACGCCTTCATGCGCGCCACCATGAAGGCGGAGTTCGGCTCGCTCGCACCGTCGAGCAGCGAGAAGCCGATGATCGACAGCACGTGGTCGACCGCCGGATTCTTCTTCAGCAATGCCTCGACCTGCTTGGTGACCTCGCTGGTGCGCGCCACCGACGCGCCGTCCGGCAATTGCACCGCGATGAAGAAGGCACCCTGGTCCTCCTCCGGCAGGAAGCCGGTCGGCGTGATCTTCGACACCCCGAACACCGCGCCGGCGAACACCAGCACCGCAACCAACGACAACACCGCGACGCGGACCAGCCGCTGCACCACGCCGGCGTAACCGTCGCGGACCCAGTCGATGCCGTCGAGCACCCGTCCCATGATGCCGCGCCGCGGACCACCATGGCGCAGGAACACCGCGCACAGCGCCGGCGACAGCGTGAGCGCATTCAGCGCCGAGATCACCATCGCGGCGCTGATCGTCACCGCGAACTGGCGGAACAGGGTGCCGGAAATGCCGGGGATGAACGCGATCGGCACGAACACCGAGAGCAGCACCAGCGAGATCGCGATGATCGGCGCGGTGATCTGCGTCATCGCCTTCTTGGTGGCGTCGGCCGGCGACAGCCCCGGCTCCTCCTCCATGACGCGTTCGACATTCTCGACCACGACGATGGCATCGTCGACCACGATGCCGATCGCCAGCACCATCGCCAGCAGCGACACCGTGTTGGCGGAATAGCCAAGCGCCAGCAGCACCGCGAAAGCGCCGATCAGGCTGACCGGAACCGCGACCGCCGGGATCACCGTGGCGCGCAGATTGCCGAGGAACAGGAACACCACGATCACGACGAGCACGAAGGCCTCGCCGAGCGTCTTGATCACTTCCTTGATCGTATCGGAGACGAAGGTCGTGGAATCGTACTGCACGAGATAGGTCAGGCCCGGCGGGAACCGCTCCGACAGTTTCGCCAGCGTGGCCTGCACGGCCTTCGCCGTGGTCACGGCATTGGCGCCGGGCGCGAGATAGATGCCCATCGGCACGCCGGGATTGCCATCGATCCGGGACTCCGAGTCCGAGTTCTGCGCACCGATTTCGACCGTTGCCACGTCCCGGATCCGCAGCACCGATCCGTCCGGATTGGCCCGCAGCACGATGTCGCCGAACTGCTTGGACGTCGTCAGGCGGCCCTGGGTCTGCACATTGAACTGGAACTGCTGGTCGTTGCTGATCGGACGCGCGCCGATGCGGCCGACCGGCGCCTGCACGCTCTGGGCGCGGATCGCCGCGATCACGTCCGATGGTGCCAGATTGAGGCTGGTCAGCCGCTGGGTGTCGAACCAGATCCGCATCGAATAGTTCAGCTTGGCGAACAGCGACGCCTGCCCGACGCCCGGCGTGCGAGAGATCGCGTCAAGTACGTTGATGATGGCGTAGTTGGTGATGAACAGTGGATCCTGCTCGGCGCTCTTGCTGTACAGCACGATGAATTGCAGCACGGCCGAGGATTTCTTCTGCACGGTCAGGCCTTGTGCCTGCACCTCGGTCGGCAATTGCGCGAGCGCGCTCTGCACGCGGTTGTTGACGTTGACGGTATTGATGTCGGGGTCGGTGCCGAGCGCAAACGAGACCGTCAGCGTGTAGCTGCCGTCATTGCCGCTGGTCGACTTCATGTAGAGCATCTTGTCGACGCCGACGACCTGCGCTTCCAGCGGCTGGGCGACGCTCGATTCGACCACTTCGGCGGAAGCGCCAGGGAACACCGCCGAGACGGTGACCTGCGGCGGCACGATGTCCGGGAACTGGGCGACCGGGATCTGCATCAGCGCCAGCGCGCCCGCGATCGTGATTACGAACGCGATGACAATCGCAAGCCGCGGACGATCGACGAAAACAGCGGAGATCATGGGTTGTTGCCCATCGATTTCGGCGTGCTGCTGGCGCCGCCGTCCGCCGAAACCTTCATGCTTGACTGGATCAAGGCGCTGGCAGGTCCCGGCGCGACCACCTCGCCCGGCTTGACCTTCTGCAATCCCTCGACCACGACCTTGTCGCCGAGCGCGATGCCGCTCGTCACCGCTGCGATCGTCGAGGTCGACTGTCCAAGCTTGATCCGCCGTTGCTCGGCCTTGTTGTCCGCGCCGACGACGTAGACGTACTCGCCCTCCTGATCCGACAGCACCGCCGAGCGCGGGATCGCGAGCACCTCGACCGGCTGCACGCCTTCCAGCAGGACGGTCACGAACTCGTTGTCGGTGAGCTCGCGCACCGCACCGCCGGTCTCGGCGGAATTGTACAGCGACGGGTTTGGGATTGTGCCGCGGAGCGAGATGGTGTCGGTGTTCTGCGCGATCGTGTTGTTGACGAAATTCAGCTCGCCGGTCTTCTCATAGAGCCGGCCGTCCGGCAGGCGCAGCCGGATGACGACGGCCTTGAACCCGCCGCGTGTCACGTAGCGTTCGCGCAGCTCGAGCGACTCGCGCACCGACACGGGAAAGGTGACATACATCGGGTCCTGGCTAACGATGGTGGTCAGGGTTCCCGAACTCGGTGTCACGACGTTACCTTCGGTGACTGCGGTACGCCCGATCCTGCCGTCGATCGGCGAGCGGATCATGGTGTAGTCGAGATTGATCTGGGACAGGTCGACCTGCGCCTGGGCGGCCTGCACCTGCGCCTCGAGGCTCTGCTGGTTGGCGACTGCTGCGTCAACGCTCGATTGCTGGCCGGCCGGGCCGCCGAGCAAGGCCTTGGCGCGATCGGTGGTGAGTTTGGCGTTGACCAGGGTCGCCTGCAATTGGGCGACCTGCGCCTTCTTCGATGCGAGGTCGGCCTCGAACGGGCCGCGCTCGAGCTGATAGAGCAGGTCGCCGGCCTTGACCTCGGCGCCCTCGACGAAGTTCCGCTTCTCCAGAAAAGCCGTGACGCGTGCCACCACGTTGACGCGGTTTGGAGCCTCGACGCGCCCCAGGAACTCGTTGGATTCGGTGATCGGCCGCTTTACCGCCTCGAACACACCGACGGCCGGAGGTCCGGGCGGCCCCGCCTGCGCATGGCCTGCCGTAACTCCCGCGACCACCAATCCCGCCGATATCAGAAGCCTCGCCAATCCACCGCAGCTTCGTTCCGCACCACTCATGCTGCTCAACCCTTCGGCTAACAAGCTCTACGAGACGGATATGACGTCGACGTGCCCAGACCCGGGAAGGTCAGGGATCGGCAAGATGCGTTGCAGCAAATCATAATGGGTCCGATCCGACAATCCTGTAACCCTGGTTCCGGGTTCAGGTTGACGACAACGGATTGAAGGGACGGCGGATACACGAAAGAGGCGCGGCCGTCGCGGATTGGCACGCCATTTCACCGGTCACGATGTGCATCGCGTGACAGGAATCGACAGCCGTCAGCCCGACAGGCGATCAAAGCCTGATGACGACCATGCCGAAGTAGCGGCCCTGGGCGGTATCTGCCAGCGCAAGCGTGGCCTGCGCCAGCCCGTCGATCACGATATGAGGTAGCGCAATGTCGCCGGCGCGGCACCAATCAGGCAGACGGTCGAACCACTCGTCGCGTGCTTCCGGATTGTCGTCGGCGCTATAGCCGCGGATCGTGATCTTGCGCAGCAGGATCTGGGTGGAGTCCAGCGCCACGGGCGCCACACGCCCGGTTCCAGTCGTCGCAAGCTGCCCCGACAATGTCCCCGTGATGACGAAACGGGCGTTGTCGCGCGCAACGGTAACGGCGGCCTGCAACTGCTCGCCTCCCACGTTGTCGAGAAAGACATCGATGCCGTCGGGCGCGGCCTCGCGCAATTGCGCGACGAAGGGTTTGTCGGTACCGCGGATCACGGCGGCGTCGTAGCCGAGTTCGGCGACCAACCGATCCGCTTTCGCCGATGCACTGGTACTGCCGATCACGCGCCCCGCGCCCAACAGACGAGCGATCTGCCCCGCCATCGAGCCAATCGCCCCCGCGGCGCTCGATATGAAAACGGTGTCGCCGGCACGGATCTGCGCGCCACGCGTCAGCGCCGCATAGGCGGTCCAGCCATGCCCGAGATAGCCGAGGTAACCGAGGGGATCGGGCAGCGGCATCCGCAACCTGATGCATTGCGCGGCCGGAACGGCAGCGAAATCGCGCCAGCCGAACATGTGCTGCACCATGTCACCCGGCGACAGGCCGCTGGTCGGCGGCGCCGTCACGACTTCGCCGATCGCCTCGCCGCGCAGCCCGTCGCCGGGACGCAGCGCCGGAAACGGGACCCCCGGCACATCCTCCGCCCCCTGGCTCACCATCTGGCGGAGCGAGGCCGAGACCAGGAACATGCGATTGCGCACCAGCACCTCGCCCGCACCTGCAACCGGCGGCGGCACCTCAACCAGCTCGAAATGCTGCGGTCCTGGCAGTCCCTCGGGCCTGATCTTCAGCCTGACCTCGCGCGCGATCTCCCGCATCATCAATATCCTTTGACTCGGTTGGTCCATCGGATGAAATATGAGTACTTCGCTCACATTATTCACGGGGAGCCGCGCCTGACTACTCGCATTCCGAAACCGACGAGCACGATGCGGAAAGCGCCACGACAGGCCCGCTCGCGCGCCACCATCGAGGTCATCCTCGAGAGCGCGGCTCGCATTCTCGGCGAGCGCGGCTGGGCCGCGACGACCACCAACGCGGTTGCCGAGACGGCCGGCGTCAGCATCGGATCGCTGTATCAGTACTTCCCCAACAAGCTGGCGCTGGTCGAGGCGGTCCGGCGCCGTCACTTCGACGAGGTGCTTGCGGTGCTGCGCGCGTCGGCCGACACGGCAACGCCTCGCGCGCGCCGCATCGCCGCGTTTGTCGACGGCATGATCGCGGTGCATCGTCGGTTTCCCGCCGCGCACCGGGTGCTGCTCGAGGAAGCCCCGCGCGACGCGGCCAGCGAGGCCACTCATCGCCGGTTCGAGATGGAGTACCGGAGGGGATGCGACGCGTTCTTCATCGTCAATAGGCGAGGCAACGCCGCCGTGGATGCCGAGATCGCCGCGCAGGTTCTCGCGGCCGCCGTGGCCGGCGCCGTTCACGACGCGGCGCGGCTTGGATTGCTGGCCTCGCCGCCGTTCAGACGGGAGCTAATCGCGCTGGTCGAGTCCAGCCTGACCAGGCGGCGCGCCGCCGGATGAGGCGATGACGGCGCACGGCGATCTTCACAGCGCAACGGCGTTCTTCAGGCGCGAGGTGAACTGGTAGGCGGGCGATGTCAGCTGTTGGTACAGCCATGGCCGTGCGCGCGTGCCGCCGACCTCGTGCACGCCGTCGAACACCGCCATCTCGATCGAATGCGGGTGACCTGACGACGCATAGACGGACTGCATTTCCGCGAACTTCTCGTCGCGTCCGAGTTCCGTCGTGTTTGCGGCGTCGCGATTGCCGATCTCGACGAATAGCGGACACGGACAGGTCAGGCACGCCAGCTCCGCGCCGGTATATTTGGCGCGACCATTGCTGAAGTGGATGTAAGCCGCAAGCTCGATGCCGAGGTTCTTGCTGATCACGGGCGACATCAGAAACTTCTTCTCGTCACGCATGTATCCGGAGACGACGGTCGGCCGCATCCGACCGGTGGCAGCCTCCAGATGGAGCGCGAGGAAGGCCCCCCAGGACACTCCATAGACGCCGACGTTCAGGCCGGATACCCCGGTCAATTTCCTGCAGACGATTTCGCCTGCGTCGATCGACGCGCACGACACGTTGTGCGCTGAGACGCCGTGAGATGCCAGCATCGCGGCGATATTGTTCTGACTCTCGAGATTCCCGATCTGGACGATGTAGGGACACCAGACGGCGTAACCGTCCTGGCACAGCTGCTTGCCGAGCGCGTTCATGTAGTCCTTGTCGGCATCATCGAAGCACCGCTCCGGCGTGCTCGCCATGCCATGGCCGAGCAGGATCAACCCCTTCAGCTCGCCATCGGGAACTCCGAGACATCCGCGCACCGGCACGCCACATTCCAGATCGAACTCGACCTTGACGACCGAGAACCCGTCGGCCGCGTCGCGCCACAAGATCCGCATGTCGTCGTGGGACGGGCGATAGAGCCGACGCTCCCGAAACAGCGACCGCATCTCCCTTCGAATCTCGGGGCCGGTTGCCACCGCCCTCAGCCTTCCGCTCGCCGCGATGTCGAAGAACGACTGGCAAAACGTATCGTAGCCGAGCGCCGGCAGATCGATATTCGCACACGATCCCCGGCAGTGGCCGAGCACCAGCGCGTTGCCGGCAACCGAGGAGGGTCCAACCAGCGTCACCAATAGTCCGGAAAGCGCCCTGCGGCTGATCATCGGCCCTTCCTGCGAGTTCCATCGCGCTTCGAATGAACGACATCCGCTGAAGCCCGATGGGATCGGCTTGCGTCGTCGTCGCCCTCGCAAACTGGCGCGATGAATTGCTCGAACACAAATTAAAGGATGTTCATGGGCGCATGATCGCGAGCAGCGTTGCAGACGTGTCACGTTGGCCCGACGCATCGGCAATTTGGCGCCGAATACGTTTCGTAACGCTTCCGAACGTTTCCAATTGTCGCGATTGCGAGGTGGAGATCGCGAGGTCGCGACCGCTCGAGCTCACTCGTCACGTCTCGATCGTCACGTCTCGATCGTCACGTCCAATACATCAGGTCCAATACATCAGGTCTTGGGCTTGACCTCGGCGACCTTGGCATCGGCCGCCTTCGGCACGTCGCCGAAATCGAGCTTCTTCTGGAACCCGATTTGCACGTTCAATGCCCAGGGCTGGACCTCGTCGGGTCGCCTGACCTGCCGGACGGAGGCTCCCGCGGTGCCGATATATCCGTCGCCGAAATCGTGGGCGAAATCGAACCCGGTGAGAAACGTCGTGCTCCACAGGTCGGTGTTGAGGTAATCGTCACGGCGATAGCGCGCCAGCAGGCTGACGGCGTTTTTGTCGTCGAACTTGTAACTGACGGAAGCCTCGTGCGACAGCCCGACGTCGAGCGACGCGAACGACAGCGTGGTGTCCTGAATGGTCCGCGACGAACCGACGCCGAAGGTCCATGCCCCCGTCTGATACTTGACCTTGGCGGTGTAGAGCAGTTGCTTGACGTCGTCGAAATCGGTCGTGTCGTACCTGGCGAAGTATGGCGACAGCGACCCTTCGACCTCGACGCCATTGGCCTTCACCGTCACGAACGCATTCGGCTGCACGATGTCATGGCTGCGATCGAGGCCGAACAGGTCGGTGGCGAAGTAGCTGACGCGCGACAGAGCGACGGACGAGCCGATCTCGCCGGTCGCGAACTTGTAGGCAAAGCCCGGCATGAACGTACGCGTCACGAAGTTCTCGTCCTGGGGCAGGAAGTCGCCGAGCGTGAAGATGTTGCGCTCGTTCAGCGAGTTGATGCCGGTGTCGACGTTGGCGAAGAACCTGAAGTCGGTGGTGTCGTACTCGACCCGGTTGCGCAGTTGCAGGCCGTGCGAGCGGCGCGCCCAGTTGTCGTCGACCGACGTCGTCAGCGTGGTGCGCAACGCCAGCTTCGGTGCAAGCTCGATCGCCCCGCTGGCGGCGATAATGGCGGTGGTGCTGGGCGCCGCAACGTTCGGATCGTATTGCGTGTCGGCGATCTTGACGTTGAGCCCGATGATGCCGTCCTGGAGCGAGCCACGCAGGTAATCGTAGTTGATCGTCTGCGTCGCGAACGGGCTGCCATGAGCCCCGAGAATGTCGGTCGGATTGGAATCATAGCCCGTGCGCAGGCCGATCGAACCTGCATTGACCGCTACCGTCTCGGCCGCCGGAGCGGTCTGCGCAAGGCCTGCGGAGACGCCGAACTGCGAAGCAACAACAACTGCCGCCAACAACGCACGCCGAATCATGCACCCGACCCTCCATGCGCAGGGTCGGCAATCATGGTTAATCGGCCGTTAAATCAGCAATTTCTGGTTGATTTCACTCGTTCGAGCCTGCCGGCGCCTGCGCGATTTTGATGGGATTATCAGCACCAATGAAGCCATCAGGGGTTTTGATAACATGGTTAACGCTAAGTATTAGAGTAAAAAACCACTTCAAGTTGTAGTCGAATCCGGAGCGTGGATAGTGGCGGCCACCAAGCAAACGGCTTGGCTCGATAACAACGGAGGAAGTCATGAAGAAGTATATCGTCGCCGTCGCTCTCGCCTCGCTCATGGCCTCGCCGGCCTTCGCTGGTGGCCCCCGTGGCGGTGGCGGTGGCCTGATCGGCTCCGTGCTGGCTCCGATCACGACCGCGGTCTCCGCGCTCAACGTCAACGCCCTCAACAACGTCAACGTGCTCGGTGGCGGCGTCAACGTCCTGAACGGCAACAAGACCAACGTGTCGGCCATCCTGCCGATCAGCCTCAAGAACACCAACATCCTGTCCGGCATCCTGGGCGGCGGTCGCTCGCACGGCTGCGGCTGCAACTAAGTGCCATTGTCGGGAGAGCACCGAGGTGCTCTCCCAACAGCTTCCGGCGAGAACCTCTCCGCGCTCCCCTAGCGCTTCGCGCCAATCCATCCTTTCCCAAACACGAACACCCCAGGCTTTCCTTCCCGCTCCGGATCGCATCACAGCGGTTGTCCGAGGCTGAGGTT
Source organism: Bradyrhizobium sp. UBA2491 (assembly GCF_002341725.1). Classification (NCBI taxonomy): domain Bacteria; kingdom Pseudomonadati; phylum Pseudomonadota; class Alphaproteobacteria; order Hyphomicrobiales; family Nitrobacteraceae; genus Bradyrhizobium; species Bradyrhizobium sp. UBA2491. Next base: position 67,297 of record NZ_DDOP01000003.1, on the reverse strand, counting down.
CCGGTCATCATTCGGCAGATCCTGATTGCCTTGAGAGACCGGGAATGGTTGCCAGCATCGCCTTTGCCGAATTCCTGCGCGAGCAACTCGCGCCGCTTGGCCAGCTCACGATGCGGCGGATGTTCGGCAAGACCGGCGTATTCTGCGACGGCCTGATGCTCGGGATGGTTGCCGACAATTCGCTCTACGTGCGGGTCGACGATCGAAATCGCGAGACGTTCGCGGAGGCTGCGACGAGCCCTCCGCTCAACTATGCCAAGAACGGTACGACCATCGACCTGGCATTCTGGCGTGTGCCGGAGCGGCTGCTGGATGAACCCGACGAACTCGTCGCATGGGCGCAGGCCGGGCTGGCCGCCGCGCATCGGGTCGCCGCCAAGCGAGGACGGGCCACTGCGCCTGCGCGAAAATCGCGCGCAAAGCCGGCGAAACGCCGGACAGCGTCATGATGCCGTCGAGCGCCCCGGAATGGCCCGGACTCGTGAGCCGGGCAGAATTGCTCTACGCAATATTTCCGGGGTCGATGGGTTTGTCTACTGGGTAACACAGTGTCCTGGATGGCCGATGGCGAACGACCTGCACGAGCATCTGATCGAACTGGCCTACGAGGCCGCGGTCCTCCCTGAACTGTGGCCGAACGTCCTGCATCGGGTAGGCGGGATCGCCAAGGCGCGCGGTATCGTGCTGCTGACCGCAGCCCCGCACGACGTCCGCTGGGTCGCATCGCCCGACATGCACGAGGATACGGTCGCCTATGTCGAAGGCGGCTGGCACGAGCGCAACGGGCGGTTGCCGCGCCTGCTCGCGGCCAATCATGCAGGCTTCCTGCGCGACATCGACGTGTTCGATACGCCCGAGGAGGTCCAGCAGGATTTGCAGATCCGCGAGTTCTTCCGACCGCGCGGGCTCGGATGGGGTGCCGGCACCGCGATTCCGGTGCCGAGCGGCGATGTGCTGATCTACAGCGTCGAGCGCGAGTATCAGCACGGACCGATCGAGCGGGAGGCGATCGCGCAACTCGATGCACTGCGCCCGCATCTGGCGCGAGCCGCGCTGCTGTCGGCGCGGCTCGGGATGGAGCGCGCGAAGGCGGCCACCGGGTCGCTGGCGATGCTTGGCCTGCCCGCGGCGGTGCTGCGGCGCGGCGGCCGCCTGATGGCGACGAACGCGCTGTTCGATCGGCTGGTGCCCGACGTGATGCAGGATCGCGCCGATCGCCTCGCGCTGGCGGCGACCGCCGCGGACTCGTTGTTCGCCCAGGCCTTGGCCGTGCTCGACCAGGGTCTCGTCAGCACGGAGGTCCGCTCGGTGCCGATCGCGGCGCATGACGATCGCCCGCCGTTGATCGTGCATCTGGTCCCGATCCACGGCGCGGCGCGCGACCTGTTCGACCGCGCGTCGGCGATCGTGATCGTGACGCCGGTGGTGCCGGCGGAAGTGCCCACCGCGGAAGTGTTGCAGGGCCTGTTCGACCTGACGCCGGCGGAAGCGCGCGTCGCGCGCGGCATCGGCGAGGGACGAACCGTCGAGGCGATCGCCGGCGCTTTCGGCATCTCCCGCGAGACCGTGCGCAACCAACTCAAGGCCGTGCTGGCGAAGACCGGGCTCGGCCGCCAGGTCGAGCTGGCCGGATTGCTCGCCGGGACAAAAATGCCGCCGGGTTCGACTGCCGGCTAGCGCGCGCGGCATCGAGGCATGGCCTCAAGCCTCGCTCAGGCGCGCCTGGAAGAAGCCCGCAACGCGGCTGACGGCATCGGCGGTCATTGGATCATTGTCGGCAAAGTCGAAACCGTGCGCCTTGCCCTTGTACCTTACGATCTCCGCCGCCGCGCCGACCGACTTGCCGAGCTTGACGAGATCCTCACCGCTGGCAAGCGGCACGTTGCGGTCGGCATCACCGTGCAATTCGATCAGCGGCGGCAGGTGCTTGACCTGCGGCGCGATCTGGTCGGGCATGCCGCCATACAGCACGGCCAACGCGGACACCCGCGCGTCGCGGGCCGCCGCGGCCGCGGCGACATAGCCGCCGAGCGAGAAGCCGAGCAGTCCGACCCGGCCGGAACTGTCCGCGCCCGCCAGCACCGCGGACAAAGCCGACGAAACCCGCGCGGCCCAGACATCGAAGCGCCCCGCCTCGTAGACCTCGCGGCGCGCGCTCGTCTGCATCGCCGCGAAGGCCCGCTCGTCGGCCGGCGTATAGTAACGAACGAAATAGGTGTCGATGCCGTCAGCCGTCAGTGCGTCGGCATAACGCTGATAGGCCCGCGGCCTGAGATCGAAGCCGCGCGAGCCGTGCAGCACGAGCACGGCCGGCCGCTTGCCGGGACGCGCTGCGGCGAAACGATTGAGGGTTACGCGGCCTTCATCGGCGTCGACGCTCAGCGTCTCGGACGTCGCAGCGGCAAGCGAAGGTGTCGCCGCCAGCAGGGCAAGGCCGCCAAGCAGGCTCCGTCGGCTGATCGCTGGCATCGAAACCTCGCTTCGACTGCGGCCTTCGCTTCGGCCGGGCGGTGCCGCTATATCATGCCGAACAACGCGACCGGTAGGGTCGTTCATCGGGCTCGTCTCCGAGCATCGCGAAAGGATCGCATGTTCAAATGGCACCGGTTGCGCTAGTGATAGCTCCCTTCCCTCCCTGCGCCCGTCCGGCGCATGTCCAGTCAATGAGTGTATCTGAATGGCCGAAGCCGACCTCGACGCCGTCATCCGGCAAACCGCAAGAACCCAGACCAAGGCCGTGATGGCGGCGGCCAAGAAGCGCCAGGCCGTCTGGGTTGCGCGCGCGGCCAAAGCCAAGGACAAGGAGACCAAGGCGCGCTTTCGCTTCCTCGCCAAGAGCACCATGCTGAACGCGACCGCGACCGCCAAGCGGTTGCAGAATTCGGCCGAGAACGCCGCCGACGCCTATGCCCGGGCCATGAAGAAGGCGATGGAAGAGCCGCCGCCGGCCAAGCCGCCAAAGAAGAAGGCAGATGCCTGAAGGAGCGCGCATGCTCACGGTTCACCATCTCGGCAAGTCACAATCGGAGCGAATCGTCTGGCTGTGCGAGGAGCTGGAGATTCCCTACGAGCTGAAATGCTATGCGCGCGATCCGGTCACGATCCTCGCGCCGGCCGACTACAAGGCGCTGCACCCGATCGGCGCCGCGCCCGTCATCACCGATGGCGATCTGGTGCTCGCCGAATCCGCCGCTGTCGTCGAGTATATCGTCGCCAGGTACGGCGATGGACGCCTGACGCTGAAGTCCGATCATCCTGATTTCGCACCGTTCCTGTACTGGTTCCACTTCGCCAACGGCACGCTACAGGCGCAGATGGGCCGCAGCATGATCCTGAACCGCCTCAACCTCGCGGCCGACAATCCGATGCTGGTGGCGACCCGGGCACGGGTCGACCGCTCGTTCGATCTGATCGAGGCCCGGGTGCGCGACGCGCGCTATCTCGCAGGCGACGAATTCACCACCGCCGACATCATGATCGGCTTCTCGCTCACGACCATGCGCTACTTCCTGCCCTATGACCTCGGCCGCTGCCCCAACATCAGGAACTATCTCGGCCGCATCGCCGCGCGCCCGGCCTATCAGCGCGCGATGCAGAAGGGCGATCCGGGCATGGCGCTGCTGCTGACGTGAGGCCGTGATGCCGCGCTATGTCGCCCTGTTGCGAGCGGTCAATGTCGGCGGCACCGGCAAGCTGCCGATGCCGGAGCTGAAGGCGATGTGCGTCGCCGAAGGGTTCGCCGACGTGCAGACCTACATCGCAAGCGGCAACGTCGTGTTCTCCTCGAAGCTCGGCGCGGCCAAGGTCAAGGCCGCGCTGGAGCAGCGGCTGCACGCCTATGCCGGCAAGCCGGTCGGCGTCATCGTCAGGAGCGCGGACGAGATCGCCGCGGTGCTGAAAGCCAATCCGTTCCCGAAGGAGCCGCCGAATTTGACGGTCGCGATCTTCCTCGACGCGCCGCCGCCCAAGGATGCCTTGAAGGATATCAAGGGCCAGCAGGACGAGCAGGTGCGGCTCGGCAAACGCGAGATCTACGTCGCCTTTGGCAGCGGCATGGGCCGCTCCAAGCTGAAGATCGCCGCCGCCGCGAGCGGCACAGCGCGCAATATCAACACCATCGCGAAGCTCGCCGAGTTGGCGGCAGGTGACTAGCCAGTTGCCTCAAAGCCCGTCATCCTGAGGAGCCTGCGCAGCAGGCGTCTCGAAGGATCGACGGCCCCGCCGGTGGCCGTACATCCTTCGAGGCTCGCCCAGCGCTGCAAGGCTCGCACCTCAGAATGACGGCTCAGGTGCTTCGGCGCGCGGATAGGTACTGCGCCGGCTAGCGCTCGTGCACGACAAATCCTTCGGCACCGAGCCTGGCCAGCACGGCCTCAAGGTGAGCGCGGTCGCGGGTTTCAATCACGAGCTCGAGCAGCGTCGCCTTGGCCGGCAGATCGGAGAAGGTGCGCTGATGCGAGACCTCGATGATGTTGGCACCGGCATCGGCAAGCAGGATCGACACCGCCGCGAGCTGTCCGGGCCGGTCGATGATGTCGAGCGCGAGCTGGGTCAGCCGTCCCTCGCGCGCGAGCTCGCGGGTCAGGACCGAGGCGATCAGCCTGGTGTCGATATTGCCGCCGGTCAGCACCAGGCCGACATTGCGGCCAGCAAAGCGCTCGGGTGCGGCAAGCACCGCGGCCAAGCCCGCGGCGCCGGCCCCCTCGACCACGGTCTTCTCGATCGAGATCAGGGTCGCGACCGCACGCTCGATCTGGTCCTCGCTGACCAGCAGAATATCGTCGACGAGTTCTCGGACGATCGTCGTGGTGATCTGCCCGGGTGCCTTGACCGCGATGCCTTCGGCAAGCGTGTCGCCGCGCATCGGCAGCTGCTCGCCACGGACGGCATTGTACATCGAGGGATAGAGCTGGGCCTGCACGCCGACGATCTGCAACGACGGCTTCAGCGCCTTGGCGGCCGTGGCGATGCCGGAGATCAACCCGCCACCGCCGATCGGCACCACCAGGATGTCGAGCTCCGGCACGGCTTCGAGCATCTCGAGCCCGATCGTGCCCTGGCCGGCGATGATCAGCGGATCGTCATAGGGGTGGATCAGGATCAGGCCGCGCTGCGCGGCATGCGTGCTGACGAACGCGAAGCACTCCTCCAGCGTCTGACCGGTGATGATGACCTCGGCGCCGTGCCGCCGGGTGTTCTCGATCTTCACCATCGGGGTGCCGACCGGCATCACGATGGTGGCCGGGATACCGAGCCGCTTGGCGTGGTAGGCCACGCCCTGGGCATGATTGCCGGCCGACATCGCGATCACGCCGCGCTTGCGCTCGTCCGGCGAGAGCGCCTGCAGGCGATTCAGCGCCCCGCGCTCCTTGAAGGTCGCGGTGAATTGCAGGTTCTCGAATTTGAGGAACAGGCGGCAGCCGCAAATCTCGCCGAGCGTGCGGCTCTCGTTGCACGCCGTCACCATGACCGCGCCCTTGATGACATCGGCGGCACGGCGCACGTCGGCGAGGGTGACGGCAGGCGGATTGGAAGGATGCGGCATCTGGTTTCGCTTTGGACCGTTTCGTGAGACGGAACCTAGCGGGTTTCGATGCCGAAGACGACCGCGCTATCGCGCGGTCAACACCTGTTCCGCCGGCTTGGCCGGCGCGGCCTGCTCGACGTCATCGCATTTCAGGCATACCAGCGCGGTACGGAAATGCTTGTCGAGCACAATGGTTCGCGTCCTGCCGCACTGGCAGCGCATCGGCTTATCCATGGAAGATCGGCCCGGTTCGAGATGCAAGGAAAGCGTCGAGGAAAGCGTGCGCTTAGCTAGCCCGGTCCGGTTAACCTAGTATGACTTGCGAGCGGAAAATTTGTCGCGCCGGAAGCCGCTTCACGCGTTTGCGGATCATGCTTCAGAAGAAAGCGACGCTGAGGTCGAGACCATAGCTGGCCCTGAGAATCGCGACGAACACCACGGCCGAGGCCAGCAGTAGGAGATGCCGGACGACATTGCTCCGAAGCGAATTGGCAGGAAACGCACGCGCAATCGATTGAGCCAAGGCAGTCATTCGCGACCTCCAGAACCACGTCCCGAAGTTAGGTCGCGCACGACGCTGTGAGGTTCAACGCGGCTCGCGGGACGGCTGGCGGCGCACCGTGACGCTCTGCTCGGGATCGGGCTGTGGCCGCGTCCGGTTCCGGAAGCGGTGACCGACCACGATCAACGTGCCCTCGGCGCGAACCGGAGTTTCGGCCGATGGTGCGGGCGGCAGATTGTCCTGCGTGACGGCCTCGAGCGCGGCAAGGAACGCGCGTCCGGCTGGTGTGATCTCCCAACCGTCGACGTCACGCAGCAAATAGCCGTTGCCGAAGATGTCGAGTTCGGGAACCCGCGACGCCAGGCGCTTGATCCGCGCATGCCAATCGTCGCCGCTCGATGAGAGGATAGCAAGGTCGTGCTTCAGTGAGTCGAGTGTGGCTCTTCCGCTGACGTGACTGGCCAATATTTTTAGAATCGCAATCTGTATGCTCAACTCGAAGCCTCGACCGCCACGGTTCTTTTTGTTCTGCGCAGCCGATCTGGAAATTATCGCGCTGATGACTCCGACGTCCAGTCATCAGCGCCAGTTATCCAGAGCCGGAATGACGGTATGAACTTACGCCGCGCGGGACGATCCGACGTGGCGCTCGGGCCGATGCGACGACATCGATTCCTCTTCGCCATCCTGCGGCGCGCCCCAGAACTCCCGCACCGTCGGGCCGTCCTTCAGCCTGCGGTCGCGCAGGAAGCCGAGAATTTCGTGCGGCCAGACCCGGCGTCCCATCTGCGTGTACCAGCGCATCGCATGCCGCAGCCCGGCGTCGCGATGCAGCAGCACGCGCAGCAGGGCCTTCGGCCGGCATTGCAGCACCATCTCGGTGAACTTGAACCAGAGCAGCACGCGCCATGGCGGCATGTACCGGGTCGCGAGCACCTGATGCTTGTAGTCCCAGAGTCTGCGATCGGTCTGGATCACGCGTCGCTCTGCCGCGAGGCGGAAATACGGCGTCCAGCGATGCGGCGTGACGTAGAGCATCTGGATCTGATCCGGATCGTAGGACAGCAGCTGCCGCAGGCCGCGCCAGTGATCGCGATCGGTCTCCTCCTCGAAGCCGACCACCCAGGTCGCCATCGACAGGATGCCGTGTTGCCGCATCAGCCTGATAGCCTCGCGGTCCGTCGTGGTGGTGGCGCCCTTGCGGATCAGCTCCAGCGTCTTCTCGTCGGTGTTCTCCATGCCGAGCAGGAAGCGCTGCCAGCCGGCCTTCTTGTAGAGATGCAGAATGTCGGCATCGCGGACGATATCGTCGGCGCGAGTCGATCCGACCAGGATCAGATCGACATTCTCCGCGATCAGCGCCTCGAGGAAAGTTCGCCAGGCTTTCTTCGAGACGGTCGGATTCTCGTCCGCGAAGTTGATCACCTTGACGCCGTGCTCGCGGTGCAGCCGCGCCAGCTCGCGGGCGAAGCGCACGGGATCGCGGTGCCGCCATCGCGTCCAGAAGCCGCGTTGGCCGCAGTAGTTGCAGAGATGCGGACAACCGCGCGAGAACTGCACGACGACGGCCCGCAGCCCGCCCCAATAGCTGTAGCGCGCGTGGTCGATCAATTCCCAGCCGATCCGATAGGCATCGAGGTCGCGGATCACGGGCGCGCGCGGCGTGACGCGCGGCCCATAATCGTCGCGGAATGCGATGCCGTTGATGATGCGGAGATCGCCGCCGGTCTCCAATGCCCGCATCAGTTGGCGCGCGGTCTCCTCGCCCTCGCCGCGCACGATCGCGGTGACGTAACGCTCCTCGCGCAGGATGTCGCGCCAGTGATAGGTCGGAAACACGCCGCCATAGACGATCCGCACGTTCGGCAGGGCCTTGACGATCGCCTGCGCCACCTCGGTGATGACAGGATGGCCCGAGGTCGAACCGGAATGACCGAACAGGACGGCATCAGGTGAAAATCGCGATGCTTCCGCCACGATGGCCGTGAGCGGCATCGGCCCGAACTCGGCATCGACGAGAGCAACGTCGTGACCGTCGTCGATCAGGGGACCACCGATCGACAGCAGGCCGAGCGGCGGCAGATGGTCGTCGGGAATCCGGCTGCCGATTGCCGGATGCGGCACGTTGATGAGAAGTATGCGCATGGATGATCGCTCCCGCTTTGGTTGGCGTGATCGTTCGTCCCCGCATCTTGTGATGGAGAGCCCAACCCCCCGGCCGGGCTTTGGAAGAGAATGGAAGGCGCGGCCTGCCGCGCTAGAGGTTCGCAACCTCCGCCGGCGCGATCGCGGTCAGCCCGCCAAAGCGGCGCTCGCGACGATGGAAGGAGGCGAGCGCGTCGGCGAGATCGTGGGCATCGAACTCGGGCCACATCCGCTCGGTGAAATGCAGCTCGGCATAGGCGCCTTCCCAGAGCAGGAAGTCCGACAGGCGCTTCTCGCCCGAGGTGCGGATGATCAGGTCGACATCGCGCAGGCCGACTTCGCCGGTGATCAGGTCAGCGAAGCTCTCACGGCTCAACTGACCGGCATCGGCGGCGCGCGCCGCGGCGTTCAGGATCGCATCGCGCGCCGAATAGTCGATCGCAATGCGCAGATGCAGCGTGGGGCCGTCGGCGGTCGCGGCCTCGGCGCGCCCGATCGCGTTGGCAATGCCGTCGGGCAAGCGGTCGCGGCGGCCGATCACGGTGAGGCGGACGCCATTGCGCACCAGGGCGGCGATCTCGTTGGCGAGATAGAACCGCAGCAGCCCCATCAGCGCGGTGACTTCTGCCTTCGGACGACGCCAATTGTCGCTCGAGAACGCATAGAGCGTCAGCGTGCCGACGCCCTGGTCCGGCGCGGCTTCGACGATGCGGCGGATCGCCTCGACACCGGCCTCGTGGCCGCGTAGCCGCGACAGGCCGCGCCGCGTCGCCCAACGGCCATTGCCGTCCATGATGATGCCGACATGCAGCCGCGCGGCGGCCACCGGCTCGAGTGCGACATTACTTTGCATTACAAAGTCTCCGGTCAAAAAACGGGATGATCAAATCGGCTGGATACCGAACCGGCCGGACGTTCCGTCGTCCTTTTCGGCGGTGCCGGCAGCCTTGGCCGCATCGCGGACCAATTGCTCGAGCACGGCGAGATAATCGAGGAAGCGGCGGCGGCCGCTCTTGGTCAACCGGCAGCTGGTGTGTGGGCGATTGCCTTCATAGCCCTTGATGACGTCGACGAGGCCGGCCTCCTGCAACACCTGCAAATGCCGGCTGAGATTACCGTCGGTCAGCCCGCAGAGCTGCTTGAGATCGGCGAAGGCGAGCCCCTTCGGATGCGCCATCAACGAGGTCAACAGTCCGAGCCGCGCCTTCTCATGGATGACGCGGTCGAGGCCATCATAGGCGAATGGCGCGGTGGTCACGTCAGTCTTCGGCATCATTGTCTCCGGATGCGAAATACAACAGTGCCGCGAGCAGCAACTGGCCGATCGCGAACGGCAGTCCCATGGTCCAGGGCGACAGCGCGTGGCTCTGGCTTGCGATCAGCAGCACCGTGAAGCCCGACAGGAAATACCAAGCGCCACCGAGCGCGATCGTGCGCGGCAGCAGCCGGACCGAGGCGAACACGCCGAGGCTGACCAGCACCTGCCACAGGCCGGGCAGCATCCACAGCGTCTCCGGCGCGAATTTCCATTGCAGGATCGCCAGCAGCACGCCGGCGATAGCAGCCGGCACGAACTGCTCGATCGCCTGTTGCACCATGGCGTCGGCAAGGCCGGAATGATGCCGCCGCGAGCGCGCCTGCATTTCGATCCAGATAAGCACCGCCGACAGCAGGGCGGCCGCCGCCCAGCCCGCGAGGAACGCGATCGGATGGCCGGTCGGATCGGCAAGCCAGAGATGTTGGGCGAGCGCGGTGACGAATGCGATGCCGCTGGTGGCGGCGACGGTCGCTGGACCATAGCCGCGGAACGCGGTTCCTGCCGCAATCTGATTGCGGATCGCGAGGATGTCGGCCAACGCCTTGTCGAGGTCGCGCATGATTCGCCCGAACTTTGTATTGCAAAGTATACGGGATCGCCAAGTAAAGGCAAGCGCCATCGCGCTGGTCGCCGCGCGGGATGCTTAATGGACGGTTACTGCGCGAATTGCGGCGGAAGCGTGCCGCCTCACACCTTCACCAGGCTGGCGAAGCCGCCATAGATCATCCGCTTGACGTCGAACGGCACGGTGTTCGGGTTCATCGTCGGTGACAGACGAGGATCGGCCATCACCTTGGCGTTGATCCGGTCGCGCTGGGCGCGCGACTTGTAGGTGATCCAGGCGAACACGACGGTTTCGCCCGGCTTCAGCTTCACGCTTTGCGGAAACGACGTCAGCTTGCCCGGCTTGACGTCGTCGGCGACCCATTCGCGATAATCCAGCGCGCCATATTCGCGCCAGACCTTGCCGGCCTTCTTCGAGAGCTGAGCATAGGCTTTGAGTTTCTTCTTCGGCACCGCGACGACGAAACCATCGACGTAAGGCATTTGGGCTTCCCTGTTCCATTTGGTCGTCACTGCGAAGGGCGAAGCAACGAAGCAATCCTGCGCTTGCAGCGCAACGGATTGCTTCGCTGAACCTGTCATCGGACGCGCATTGGCGCGACGGATGGCTCGCAATGACCGCGCATGACGCGTTGCGCGTCAGCTGTGACAGCAGGATGCCTGAACCGGCGCCGGTTGGTACTGGTCACGTAGCCGCACCCAATCCATCGGATAGGGCAGCCCCTCCTCGTGGCGGCCGAGTGGCGTCAGGTCGAGATAGTGATAGGCCGCATTCATCATGTCGAGGCCGCGCGAATAGGTCGAATAAGTGTGGAAGATCGCGCCGTCCTGGTCGCGATAGAACACGCTGACGCCCGGGGCCTCCTCACTGCCGAACGGCGTGGTGCCGTAATTGTAGAGCGTCGCGCCGGACTTCAGCTGCTCAGGCGAGAAGGTGACCGCATAATCGTAGTTGAAGTCGTTGGCGCCCGACGACACCCAGTCGAAGGTCCAGCCCATCCGCTGCTTGAACGCCTCGAGCTTGGCCAGCGGCGCCCGCGAGATCGCGACCATCGTGGTGTCGCGCGCGGCCAGGTGCGGCACCATGCGCTCGAAACCATCGACCCAGAACGAGCAGCTCTTGCATGCTGCGTCCCATTCGGGTGCGAACATCACGTGCTGCACCACAAGCTGCGGCCTGCCCCTGAAGAGATCGCCGAGCGTCACCTTGCCTTCAGGCCCATCGAACACATAATCCTTGTCGACCTTGACCCAGGGCAATTCGCGGCGCTGCCGGCTCACCGCTTCGCGGGCCTGGGTGAGCTCCTTCTCGCTGGCCATCAGTGCCTTGCGGGCTGCGATCCACTCGTCGCGCGAAACGATCTTGTGCTGTTGCATGAGATGCTCCTTTGCAGATCAGGCGTCGACATATTGTTGCAGGTTGCCGAGGGATTCGCTCCAGCCGCGCCTGTGGTTGTCGCGCGCGGTTTCGTCTGTGAACTGGGCGTGATGGAAGGTGAGCAGCGTGCCGCCGGCGTCCGGCTTGATCGACACCGTCACCTCGGACTCGCGCTCGGGGGTCGAGTGCCAGGCCCAGCTGAACACCAGTCTTTCGTTCGGCACCACCTCGCGATAGACGCCGCCGACCTCGTGATGTTCGCCGCTCATCCCGGTGAATCTGATCCGGTAGCGTCCGCCGACGCGGACGTCGAGTTCGGCCTGTGTCGTGCCGGGCTTGAGTTCGCCGGGACCGAACCAGTGCACTAGGTTTTCCGGCTCGGTCCACGCGGCGTAGACTTTTTCCGGCCGCGCGCGGAGATGCCGCGTGAGGGTGAGGCTTGGCCGCGCGGACTCTGGGCGAGCGGCAAGATCGGCTGCGGCTGCGGATTTTTCGGCCGGTTTACTGACCATGGGTCTTCCTCCACAAAAGCTGCAAGGCGGTCGAGATTGTCGGACCAGAATTGCGCATAGCGATTGAGCCAGTTCATCGCCTGCTCCATCGGCCTGGCAGTGAGCCGGCAGGCCACCGTGCGTCCGGTCTTCTCGCGCGCGACGAGACCCGCATCCGTGAGCACGTCGAGATGCTTCATGATCGCGGGCAACGACATCGCGAATGGCTGCGCCAGCTCGCTCACCGACAGGCCGTCCTGCTCGCCGAGCCGCGCCAGCAGCGCGCGGCGGGTGGGATCGGACAGCGCGGCAAAGGTGCGGTCCAGCGCTTCGTCTTGATACTTAACCATACGGTTTAGTATAAGCGCAAACCGCGCCGCGTCAAGCGCGCCGCTTCACGATCGCGTCAGGATGGAGGCAGGGCGACGATCGATGTCGTGGCCGCTGGCAACCGTCGTGCTGTGGTGGGACCTAGTCGGGATAGACCGTCCGGTGCCGGCGATGATCACGGCGCGGCGACGGCGGCGGTGGCTGGCGAAACAGGAAGCGCGGGTTTTCACCGCAAGCGAGATACCGCCCCGACACGCTGGCCTGGCATTGCTCGAAGGTCTGATAGGCGCATTCGCCGGGATAGCCGAGGTCCGGCCCCTGCGCGCACCACGGATAGTCATAATCGGCAGCGGCCGGCGTGATGCCCGCCGCACCGGCAAGCGTCATCGTTCCCAGGACAAGCACTGCCAATCGCCATGTGCGCATGATCCAACCCGCTCCGACTCTCAGGGTATCGCCGTCACTCAAGCGCGGCATACCGGGTTAGGTTCCCGATTGCTACCCTATTCGGCTTCAAGCCGGTCAATTTTGCAGCCGGGCGCAAGACAAGCCCGCGCGCGCCGGACTTGTCTTGCGCATTCAGCTCGAGACCTACTCGACCTTGAGGCCGGCGAACTCGACCACCTTCTTCCACTTGTCGGTCTCGGCCTTGATGTCGTTGCCGAAGGCGTCCGGCGTCTGGATCAGCGAGTCGCCGCCGAGCTCGACCAGGCGCTTGCGCATGTCCGGTTCGGCGAGCACGGCGTTGATCTCGCCGTTGAGCTTGGCGACCAGCTCCTTCGGTGTGTTCTTCGGCGCGCCCATGCCGAACAGCGCGCTGGCCTCATAGCCCTTCACGGTCTCGGCGATCGCCGGCACGTCGGGCAGTTGCGAGGAGCGCTCCGTCGTCGTCACGCCGAGCGCGCGCAGCGAGCCGGAACGGATGTGCTGGATGATCGAGGGCATGTTGTCGAAGATCACCTGCACCTGACCGCCGAGCATGTCGGTGATCGCGGGCGCCGCGCCGCGATACGGCACATGCTGCATCTTGCAGCCGGTCATCGACATGAACATCTCGCCGGAGAGATGCACCGAGGTGCCGTTGCCGGACGAGGCCATGTTCACCTTGCCGGGATTGGCCTTCACGTATTCGATGAACTCGGCGACGTTCTTCGCCGGAACGTCCTTGTTCACCGTCATCACGTTCGGCACGCGGTTGAAGGAGGCAACCGGCGCGACGTCGCGCACGAAGTTGAACTTCAGATTGGCATAGAGCGAAGCGTTGATGTAGTTCGCCGGATTGACCAGCAGCACGGTGTAGCCGTCCGGCTCGGCGTTGATCGCAGCCTCGGTGCCGATATTGTTGCCGGCGCCCGGCTTGTTCTCGATCACGAATTGCTGCCCGAGCTTTTCCGACAGCCGCTGCCCGATCAGGCGCGCGATGATGTCGGTGGCGCCGCCCGGCGGATAGCCCACGATCCAGCGCACCGGCCGCGCCGGATAATCGGCTGCGGATGCGCGGCCGATCGCGAATGTCGAAATCCCCGACCCGATCAGGCCCAGCGCAGTGCGGCGTGAAATCATGAAGTCTCTCCCGATCCAGCAGGGTTTGCTCCCCTGCCCGTTTCTGTTGCGTTGCGTGCGGCGCGGTT
>NZ_DDOP01000003.1:1686-53080 GCF_002341725.1 Bradyrhizobium sp. UBA2491 | reverse complement strand
AGGATCGATCATGTCCGTCAAGGTGAATGGGCTCGACCATCTCGTGATCAACGTCACCGATGTCGTGCGCTCGGTTGCCTGGTACAGCAGGATCCTCGGCATGGAAGTGAAGGTGTTCGATCCCGGCAAGGGCAAGACACCGCGCACCTCGCTTGTGTTCGGCAACCAGAAGATCAATGTGCGGCCGCGCGATGCCGACAAGGTGGAGTGGTTCACCGCCGATCACGAGACGGCCGGCAGCGACGACCTCTGCTTCCTCACCTCGAGCACGCCGGAGCAGGTGGTTGCGCATCTGAAAGCCAATGGCGTCAAGATCGAGGAAGGCCCGGTCGCCAAGCAGGGCGCGCGCGGCACGCTGCGATCGGTCTACTGCCGCGATCCCGACGGCAGCCTGATCGAGATTTCGTCGTACGAGGATGGCGCGAAGTAGCTTCCGCGCCACGTCTTCCGCGCGACGGAACGGATTGCTCCATCGCTACGCTTCCGATTTGCTCTCGGCGCACACCGATGGCAGAACTGCTCCCAACCAAGACCAATCGCGGCCGGCAAAGCCGCGCGGGAGGACACATGACCAGTTCAAAAGCAGTGCCCGGCATCGTCGGACCGTTCGCGGGGCTCGACGTGCCATGGTTGCTGCGGATGCGCGCCGAGGTGCGCCGCGATCATCCATTCCTGATCTGGGCCCCGTTCGATGCGCCGGCGCGGCGCTGGAGCTATGGCGAATTTCATGAGCGGGTCGGCGCGCTGGCCGCAGGGTTTGCCAAGCGCGGCATCCGGCAAGGCGACTATGTCCTGATCCATCTCGACAATTGCATCGAGGCGATCATGTCGTGGTTTGCCTGTGTCGAGCTCGGCGCGATCGCCGTCACCACCAACACCCGCTCGGCCGCGGCCGAGATCGAATATTTTGCCGGCCATTGCGGCGCGGTCGCCGCGATCACCCAGCCGGCCTATGCCGAACTGATCGCAGCCAACTGCAAGGGGCTGCGCTGGATCGCGGTGACCTCGCACGATGCCGGGCAGGCCCCGGCACAGCCGACCGCGCGCGGCGATAGCTTCGATTCGCTGTTCGCCGACAGCGCCGACCGGCCGAAGCGCCCGATCGATCCGCTCGCACCGTGCAGCGTGCAATACACCTCCGGCACCACGTCACGGCCGAAGGCGGTGCTGTGGACCCATGCCAACGCGCTGTGGGGCGCCAAGATCAACGCCGCACACCAGGACCTGCATGCGACGGACGTGCACCAGACCTATCTGCCGCTGTTCCACACCAACGCGCTGGCCTATTCGATGCTGGCGAGCCTGTGGGTCGGGGCGACCTGCGTGATCCAGCCGCGCTTCTCGGCGAGCCGGTTCTGGCCGGTGGCGCTCGAACACGGCTCGACCTGGACCTCGACGATTCCGTTCTGCATGAAGGCGCTGCTGGAGCACGAGGTCCCGAAGGATCACAAGTTCCGGCTTTGGGGCACCGCCGTGAACGAGCCGCCGCCATTCGCCGTGTTCGGCATCAAGATCATCGGCTGGTGGGGTATGACCGAGACCATCACCCACGGCATCATCGGCGAGGTCGACCAGCCGAACACGCCGATGTCGATCGGCCGCGCCGCGCCGGAATACGAAATCCGCATCACCAATGATGACGGCACCGCGACCGGAGTCGGCGAGACCGGCAATCTCCTGATCAAGGGCATTCCCGGCCTGTCGTTGTTCGCCGAATATCTGCACAACGACAAGGCGACGCGCGAGAGCTTCGACGAGCACGGTTATTTCATCACCGGCGACCGCGTCACGATGCTGGAGCGCGGCTGTATCAAGTTCGGCGACCGCTCCAAGGACATGCTGAAGGTCGGCGGCGAGAACGTCGCGGCCTCCGAGATCGAGCAGGTGATCGCCGTGGTCCCGGGCGTGCGCGAGGCCGCGGTGGTCGCGAAGAAGCACCCGATGCTCGACGAGGTGCCGGTCGTCTTCATCATCCCGCAGGCCGGCGTCACGGCGTTGCCGGCCGACCTGCACGACAAGGTCATGACCGCCTGCCGCTCGGCGCTCGCCGACTTCAAGGTGCCGCGGGAGATCCGCTTCGTCGACGAGATGCCGCGCTCGACGCTGGAGAAGGTCGCGAAGGCGGAGTTGCGCAAGATGCTGGAATAGGACCTGCTCGTCATTGCGAGCGAAGCGAAGCAATCCATGGTTCAGCGCATGCTGAGATAATGGATTGCTTCGTCGCTGCGCTCCTCGCAATGACGGTGAGACCTTAATTCACCTCGAACCGGATCGGCAGCTTCTTCGGGCCACTCACAAAATAGGCCTGCGTCATCTTCACCTCGCCGTCGAGCGACAGCGATTTCAGGTGCGGCAGCAGCTCCTCGAACAGGATGCGCATCTCGAGCTTGGCGAGATACTGGCCGAGGCAGAGATGCGCGCCATAACCAAACGCGACGTGGCGGTTGGGCTTGCGGTCGCTGCGGAAGCGGTCGGGCTCCTCGAACACCTCCTCATCGCGATTGCCCGAGGCGTAGCACAGCATCAGCCAGTCGCCCTTGGCGATCTTGCGGCCGCCGAGCTCGGTGTCGGCGGTGGCCGAGCGCATGAAATGCTTGACCGGCGTCATCCAGCGGATCGATTCGTCGACCAGGCCCGGGATCAGTTCCGGATTGGCCTTCACCTTGGCGAACTCCGCGGGGTCCCTCGCCAGCGCCCAGATCGCGCCCGCGGTCGAGGACGAGGTGGTGTCGTGGCCGGCGGTCGCGACGATCATGTAATAGCTGGTCTGATCGTGCTCCGGCATGTAGTCGCCGCCGATCTTCGCATTGGCGATGACGGTGGCGAGATCGTCGCGCGGATTCTGCCGGCGATCCTCGGTGATCTTGCGGAAATAGGCGGAGAAGTCGGCGATGATCGCCTGCAACATCACCGAGACCTGCTCCGCGCTCAGCGCGTCGCGGACGCGCGCCGTGTCGGGATCCTGCGGGCCGAACAGCTCCTGCGTCAGCTTGAGCATGCGCGGCTCGTCGGCCTCGGGCACGCCTAGGATCTCCATGATGACATGCAGGGGATAGCCGAGCGCGACGTCGTCGACGAAATCGCAGGCGCCGCCGCGGTCGAGCATGCGCTGCACGGTGGCGCGCGCGATCTCGCGGACCCGGCCCTCGAACTTGCCGAGATTGGCCGGCATGAACCAGCCCTGTGTCAGCGCGCGATACTTCGGATGGTCCGGCGCGTCCATCTGCACCAGCGAGCGCACCAGATTGGGACCGCCGGTGATCTTGCGAACGCGTTCCTCGAGCGCCTGGTTGGTCAGCGTGGTCGGGCGGTCGGCATTGTGGAACAGCTCGTTCTGCCGGCTGATCGCCTGTATATGGGCGTGCTTGGTCACCACCCAGAACGGATCGAACTTGTCGGGCCGCGCGATGCCGAGCGGGTTGTTGGCGCGCAGCCAGCGATAGCTGTCGTGGATACT
Organism: Bradyrhizobium sp. UBA2491; assembly: GCF_002341725.1. NCBI lineage: Bacteria > Pseudomonadati > Pseudomonadota > Alphaproteobacteria > Hyphomicrobiales > Nitrobacteraceae > Bradyrhizobium > Bradyrhizobium sp. UBA2491. The sequence continues at coordinate 49,623 of NZ_DDOP01000003.1, read as the reverse complement.
GTCGTCGGCATAGGCGACGGGGTCGACGAGGGTAGCCGCGATATTGGCGGGGATATCGAGATCCCCGGTCGTTGCCGTGTCCATGATCGTCCTCGCCCGCGGAAGCCATCGGTCGTGCCGATGATCACCGGAATCTAGGCGGGGTTGAGGAGGACGACTTGCGTTGATTGGCTAAAAGCCTCGCCCCAGGCAGACGGCAGAGGCCACGAGGGCTCAATAATGCCCGAATGCCACCGGGCGGAACGCCTGCAACAGTTGCTGGTCGAGCTTGCCGCCCATCTCCTCCATCATGGAGAATGCCTTGGCGTGGGTGAATTGCAGCCGGTAGGCGCGCTTCTCGACCAGGGCGGCATAGACGTCGACGATCGTGGTGACGCGGACGATGTCGCTGATCTCCTTGCCGCTGAGACCGTTCGGATAGCCGGTGCCGTCGAGGAATTCGTGGTGGTGCAGGATCACGTCGAGCATTTCCGGCGGGAAGCCGCCCTGGGCGGACAGCGCCTCGTAGCCGCGGCGCGGATGCTCGCGGAGCTCGGCCATTTCCTCGACCGTCAGCGTGCCGGGCTTGTCGAGCAGCGCGACCGGAACGAACGCCTTGCCGACATCGTGCAGCAGCGCGGCGCGGGCAAGCCGGCGCTGATCGTCGTCGCGCATGCCGAGGTGCTGCGAGAACGCCACCGCGAAGCCGGTCACGAACAGGCAATGGCGATAGGTCTCCTGGTGATGGCAGCCGACGGTGGTCAGCCACTCACGCAGCGAGTTGTGCTTGATCGCCTTGAGGATCTTGTTTTCTGCGGCGACGATGTCGTCGAACTTGAGCGGTTCGCCGGCGCGCATCCGCTCGAACATCTTGACCATCACGCCATGCGCGGCTTCGACGCCACGGTTGAGCGCCTTGCCGCGATCGGTCTCATCGTAACCGCTGTTGTCGGGGAACGCGGCGCGGATGCGCTGGAGGATGCCGCGCGCATCGAACGGCCGCGAGATGGTGTCGGTGGCGCCGAGCGCCCAGGCCTGCATCGAGGCGTGATGCAGCGCATCCGCCAGCACGAACAGCCGCGGCATCTCGCGATAGGCATCGGCCTGCAACTTGGCGCGGACCAGTTGCACCGCCTCGGGCGAGCGCAAATTGATGTCGACCACGATGCCGGAAAGGTCGCGGTCGGGCCGCTCGGGAATATCCGACGTCGGAACGGTATCGACCTCGCCAACGGAGCGCAGGATGCTGGCGAGTTCGGTGCTTTGATCGCTTCGATCCGACGCCAGCAGCAAGCGGCGCTTCGAAGTCTGATTATTGGCCAAGGCAGTCATGGAATCCCCGTCGCGGTAACGACCGACGGCGGACGCTACCTGACGATGCGTTCCCTCCCGCTTAATGGGGATGCTGAACGGCGGTTAAGCGCGGTCGATACAATTTGATGGACCGGAAAATCCGCTAGCAATATCAGGCCGGCCCGGACCGACGCGTCGAGGCGACTCCCGCAGCCAATCATCAATTTTTGGGTCGCCCAAGATAGCGTTGATACCTGTGCCGGCCCGCTCAGTCGCAGGGTCTCAGATAGCCTGCGGCGATCGCCATCTCCACAAGCTCCTTGATGCCGTCGCGGAGACCGCTGATGCCGACGTCGCGCTCGCTCCGCTCGTGCCAGACGACGCCCGCGTCGAAGCCAGGCAGATCGAACGGAAGCTTGAACCTTGCAACGTCCGTGCGGCGCTCGACCAGCCCATCGGGAACGATCCCGAGCAGATCGCTGTTGGCGACGAGGCCGGCCACCAGCATATGGCTCGGCACCAAAAGGCCGATGTCGCGCGTGATCCCCTGACGGCGCAAGGCGAGATCGATCCGGTTCGGAAACAGCCCGTCGGAGGATACCACGACGTGGCGTTGCGCCATGAAGCGTTCGCGTGACGGCCGCTTCAGGATCGGATGACCGGGTCTGGCGATGCCAACGAAGTCCGAGCGGCAGAGTTTGAGCGCGTGCAACTTCGCGGGCAGCGGCTCGAGCGGCGCCACCATGAGATCGCAAGTGCCGTCGACCACCATGCGTACCGCAACGTCCGGGCCCGGCCACGGCTTGGCGTGGACCGACAGATACGGCGCCCTCGCCTGAACCCAGCGCCACAGATCCGGCAGCAGTCCCGCCAGCGCATAATCGCCCGACGTCAGCGTGACGGTCTGGCGAACCTCGGACAGCGGCTGCGGGGTCAGCCCGACCACGGCTTCGACCCCGGCCAGCACGTCGTTCAGCGGACCGGCCAACCGCTCGGCCTTGGGCGACAGCATGAAGCGATTGCCGTGCCGGATCAGGATCGGATCGTCGAACAACACGCGCAATCGCTCCAGCGCGTTGCTGAGCGCCGGCTGCGAGAGGCCGACACGTTTGGCCGCCTTGCTGACGTGGCGCTCCGCGAGCAACGCCTGCAACACCACCAGCAGATTGAGGTCGATCGAACGCAAATTCATCTGATCAATACCCGGATATACAAAGTATCCATTAGATCGATGCATTGCACTGCGCTAGGAGTTTCGCAACTCACTTGCCCCTCACCGCCGACCTTTGCCGGGGGCGCGATCGATCCGAACACCGGCCACGATGTGGATGCGGCGCTGCGGATGGGCCGCGCCATCGCAGGCGCGCGCCTTCATGGACCCTTGTGATGCATGCCCCCAAGCGCGCCGGCCTGGCACGCAACCTTGCGACCCTCCTGACCGGAATCTGCGTGTCCTCCTGTGCGCACGACTCATCCGATCGCGTCACCGGGGAGTGTTCGGTGGCGCTGGTCGGCAAGTGCTCGTCCAAGCAGGTCACCAGCGACCTGTCGGCGAGCGACAAGGCGGCGCTGGTGTCGTTGCAGAACCGCAAGGTCGGCATCACCATCAACGATGCGTTGAAGGCCGCGGAAGCCTCGCTGAAGGCAAACGAGTTCGAGCAGGTGTCGATCGACAGCACCGGCGCACTGGTGCAGGGCGAGAAGAATCACAAGATCGCCGACCGTGGTCATCAGGTGCTACAGGCGGTGATCAACGCCAAATTACCGATGCTGAGGGCCAAGCCCGACCACGAGACGACGCGCGCGCTGGTGACGGTGCACGCGCTGTCGGGCGTCACGGCGGTGCACGCCGAATTCATCACGACGATCTGGGACAGCAAGGGCGATTCGAAGACGCGCGTGGTGACCGATCCGCAGGTCTATAATTCGTTCTTCGCCAAGTTCGCCGACAATTCGCCCCGGTGATCGCGAACGAGAAAACGCCGGAGAGCGGTGCTCTCCGGCGTCTTCATTGGTTCGGTCGTTCAGGCCGTCACGCCTTCATCGCGGCCTTGACGGCCTCCGCGGTGATCGGCAGGCCGCGCACACGGGCACCGACCGCGTTGAACACGGCGTTGCCGATCGCCGGCGCCACCACCGTCACCGCGGGCTCGCCGACGCCGGTCGCCTTCTCGCCATTGGCGATGACGTTGACCGCGACTTCCGGCAACTGGCTCATCCGCAGCGGCGTGTAGCTGTCGAAATTGGTCTGCTCGATGCCGCCGTCCTTCAACGTCGCCTTCTCGAACAGTGCCAGTGACATGCCCCACAGCGCCGCGCCCTCGACCTGGGCCCGGATGCCATCGGGGTTCACTTGCGTACCAACGTCGGTCGCAACCGTCAGCTTCTTCACCGTCACCTCGCCCGACGGGGCGACCGCGACATGCGCGACGCAAGCCGTCCAGCTCGCAGTGGCGCGCTCCTGCGACGACACGCAGGCAACGCCCATGCCTTCACCCTTGGGCAGCTTCTTGGTGCCGTAGCCGGCGAGACCCATCGCCGCGAGCAAGGTATTGCGGAGACGCTGTGCGCCGCCGTCGTTCTTGCCCTTGCCGTCGAGCAGTTCAACCCGCAGCAGGGCCGGGTCCTTGCCGGTCGCATGCGCGATCTCGTCGACCATGCTTTCGATCGCCCAGAACGTCCAGCCCGGCGCCACCGAACGGAGCTGACCTGACGGGGTGGCGTTGTGCGCCATCTCGTTCTTGATCGCCCGCACATAGTGGTTCGGCACGGTGTAGAAGAAGTCCGCACCGTTGACCGTGAACGCGTCGAGCGGCCCCTTCTTGTCGACCGAGGGCGACAGGAAATCAGGGATACCCCAGCGCGCGGTCGGCCAGGCCGACACCACGTCATGGCTGAGAGCGACGACCTTGCCGTCGCCGTCCATGCCGGCTTTCACCTTCTGGTAGGTCAGCGGACGCGAGAAATCCATCGTCATGTCGTTCTCGCGCGTGTAGATGACCTTGACCGGCTTGCCCGTGGCCTTCGCCGCCTGCACCGCGGGCACCATCATGTCGGCGTCGAGACGCCGGCCGAAGCCGCCGCCCAGCCACGTCTGGTGCATCACCACGAACTTCGGATCGATCCCGGCGGCGCCGGCCGCGATCGCGCCGGAGCGCGTCGCGAACTGGTTGCCGGAATAGATGTGCAGGATGTCGCCCTTGAACTCCGCGGTGGCGTTCATCGGCTCCATCGGCGCATGGATGTTGATGTTGGTGGTGTATTCCGCCTCCAGCACCTTGGCTGCCGAGCCAAAGGCCGCATCCGGATCGCCGTCCTTGACGAAGAACTGCCCGGAATCGCTCAGCCCCTGCAGCCGCTTGGCTTCGGTGAGCAGCGATTCGCTCGACAGCTTCGCGTTCGGGCCGCCGTCATAGCTGATCTTCAGCGCCTCGGCCGCCTTCTTCGCCTGCGCGTAGGTGTTGGCGACGGCGACGACCCAGCCGGTCGTGGTGGTGGTCTTGTCGTCCAGAGTGACGGCCTTGATGAAGCCGGGCAGCTTCTTGGCCGCGCTGTCGTCGACCGACTTCACGGTGGCGCCGTAGCGCACCGGCGGGGTGACCAGCGCGCCGTAGACCATGCCCGGCAGCATCGTGTCGATGCCATACTTGGCCGTGCCGTTGACCTTCAGCGGAATGTCGAGCTGCGGCACCGAGACGCCGATCATGGTGTATTGGTCGGCGGTCTTCAGCTTGATCGCCTTCAGATCGTCCGCCGTGAACGTCTTGGTCGCCTTGCCGCTCTTCACCACCTCGGCGAACGACATCGACTTCTTCGACTTCGCGTGACTGATCCTGGAGTCGCGTACCACCAGCTCGCCGGCCGGCACGCCCATGGAGGCCGCCGCCGCCTCGGTCAATGCGATGCGGCCGGCTGCGCCGGCGCGGCTCATGGCGTCGAAGTTCATCATCGTCGACCAGCTGCCGCCGGTGATCTGCGCGCCAAGCACGGGATCGTTGTACTTGGGATCGTTGGAAGCGAGCTGAACCCGCATGTCCTTCCAGCTCGCGCCGAGCTCTTCGGCCACGATCTGCGCCATGGTCGAGGCGACGTGCTGGCCCATATCGGCCTTGCCGCAGGTCACGGTGACGAGCCCGTCGGGCGCGATCGCATACCAGACGCTCGGCTCGAAATTGGCCGGCGCGGGCGCCGCGAGCGCCTGATCGATGCCGGACGCGGCGTAGCCGAGCACGAGACCGGTGGCAGCGGTGCCGACCAGGAAGGAACGGCGGCTGAGATCGGTCGCCTCGGGGGCGAGGTTCTTCACGTGTTTGTTCATGTGGCCCTCCGCTCGGATCCGGTGGCCGATGCGGTGCGCATGTCGGACGCAGCGCGCATGATCGCCTTCTGGATTCGGGAATAGGTCATGCAACGGCACAGATTGCCGTCCATATGCGCGACCACTTCTTCCTTGGTCGGATTGGTGTTCTTCGACAGCAGCGCGGCGGCCTGCATGATCTGACCGGACTGGCAATAGCCGCATTGCGGCACCTGCTCGGCGACCCAGGCCTTCTGCAATGGATGATCGCCCTTGGCGGAGAGGCCTTCGATGGTGGTGATCTTCTTGCCGACGGCGTCCGCGAGCGAGGTCTGGCAGGACCGCACGGCTTCGCCGTTGAGGTGGACCGTGCAAGCGCCACAGAGACCCGCGCCGCACCCGAATTTGGTGCCCGTCATCTGCAATTGCTCGCGGATGACCCAAAGCAGCGGCGTATCATTGGCCGCCTCGACGGACATGTTCCGTCCGTTGATATTGAGATTTGGCATCTCTCTCCCCTTCCGGTGTAGGAAGCCGCTTACGGCGGCAACTCACTGTTGGGTCATGGCTGGCGCCCACCGGGTAAGCGACAGTTGCCAAGACAATGATCCGGTTACCGCTTGGAGGCAATCCAATTTGGAACCGTTCGAAAGGAATAAGTTTTCCGAAGGCGCCGGTTGTGCGTTGCGGCAATTGCATGAAGCTTTTGAAATGCCAGTATTGATGCCTTATCGGTAGGTCCTACCAAGGTCGGTAGTGCCGCCGGACCGGACGCCGGCGGGAAACAACGAGGAGCCCGTGAATGGCCAAGCTCAACCGCGACGGCGTCGAGATCTATTATGAGATTCACGGCAACGGCCCGCCTCTGATCCTCACCCACGGCTACTCTTCGACATCGGCGATGTGGCAGGGCCAGATCGAGGCGCTGTCGAAGCGGCACAGGCTGATCCTGTGGGACATGCGCGGGCATGGCCAGTCCGACTATCCCGACAATCCCGATGCCTACAGCGAGGCACACACGGTCGGCGACATCGCCGCCCTGCTCGACGCTGCCGGCGCCGACAAGGCTGTTGTCGGCGGGCTGTCGCTCGGCGGCTACATGTCGCTGGCCTTTCATCGCGCCCATCCCGAGCGGGTCCGCGCGCTGCTGATCATCGACACCGGCCCGGGCTTCAAGAAGGACGACGCCCGCGAGGTCTGGAACAAGCGCGCTCGCGACACCGGCGACCGGTTCGATCACGAAGGGCTCGACATGCTGAAGTCGCTGAGCCCCGAGCGCGCGTCGGTCACGCATCGCAATGCCCGGGGCCTCGCGCTCGCCGCGCGCGGCATGCTGGCGCAACGCGACGCGCGGGTGATCGAGTCGCTGCCTGACATCAAGGTCCCGTCGCTGGTGGTGGTCGGCGCCGATGACACCCCGTTCCTCGCAGCGTCCGACTACATGGCGGTGAAAATCCCCGGCGCGCAGAAGGCGGTGATCCCGAACGCCGGCCACGCCGTCAACATCGATCAGCCGCAGCCCTTCATCGATGCCGTGCTACCGTTCCTGGATGGTCTTGAAGCGGACGCGCCGGGAAAGACCGGGTGATACATCACGTGAGGGATCGAGCCATGAAGACGATTGCCGCCGCCGTGTTGCTGACTGTGGCCGCGACGGCGGCGAGCGCTGAAAAGCTGCCGCCGTTCGGCGGTCCGGCCTCCGCCTTCCCCGCGACGTTGTCGAACAACACGCCGCTGGTGTTCGGCATGGGCGTCGCGGACGCGCAACGCGCACTCGGCACGCCCTTCACCCATGTCGGCGGTCGGCCCGGCAACGAGATCTTCCTGACCTTCCGCGACCTCGGGCGGAGCGGGCTATTGCCGCACCATGACCGCCTCTTCCTGCAATTCCGCAAGGGCCGCCTCGCCGGCTGGAAGGGCGACTGGGGCGAGAACTGGATGTGGCGCTAGAGCGTTTTCGAGCGAAGTGGATACCGGTTCGCGTGAAGAAAACGCGTCAAGACAAAAACCCGGAGCCCCGTTCTGATTCCATCGGGACGGGGCTCCAGCCTCCCGACCCACCACCGACATCTTCATGCAACCCCCAACGTGACAAGGATGGACCATGGGACAAGACATCAAGCTCAAGGCTTCGGATGGATTCGAGCTCGGCGGCTATCGCGCCGATCCGGCCGGCGCGCCGAAAGGCGCTGTCGTCGTGATCCAGGAGATCTTCGGCGTCAACCACCACATCCGCTCGGTCTGCGACCGGCTGGCGAAGGAAGGCTATGTCGCGGTGGCGCCCTCGATCTTCGACCGCATCACGCCGAACTTCCAGAGCGGCTACTCACCCGATGAGATCGCCGAGGCGCGCAAGTTCGTGGCCAATCCGGATTGGGCTGCGATGCTGCGCGACACCCAGGCCGCGATCGACGCGGTGAAACCGGTCGGACCGGTCGGCATCATCGGCTTCTGCCTCGGCGGCAGCATCGCCTATGCGGCCGCCACCAAGCTGTCCGGCCTTTCTGCCGCAATCGGCTATTACGGCGGCGCCGTGGTTCGCTTCGCCGACGACAAGCCGGCCGTGCCGACGCAACTGCATTTCGGCGAGAAGGACACCGGCATTCCCTTGAGCGATGTCGAGACCATCAAGTCGAAGCGGCCCGAGGTCGAGGTCTTCATCTATCCGGGCGCGCAGCACGGCTTCCATTGCGACGAGCGCGCCAGCTACGACAAGGCCAGCGCCGACATAGCCTGGCCGCGCAGCATGGAATTCTTTGGAAAACACCTGCGCTGATGAAGCGCAGCTCTTTTTACCTCGTCATTCCGGGCTCGCGCGTCGCGCGCCCCGGAATAACGGAACGAGAGTGATTGCCTGGCCTAGAACCAGCGCTCGCCGACGAACACCGTATCGCCCGGGCTCATCGGCGTGCCCATCGGCACCACGAAGCGGCCGGAGCCGGATGCATCGGTATGGGTCAACGTCACGCTGTCGCGCCGGGCGCGCGGCGAGAAGCCGCCGGCGATCGCAACCGCGCTCTCGACGGTCATGTTCGGCACATAAGGATACTGGCCCGGCGCCTGCACTTCACCAAGGATGAAGAACGGACGGTAGGACTCGATCTCGACCGCCACTGACGGTTCGCGAATAAAGCCGTTGCGCAGCTTTGCCGAGATTTCGGCGGCGAGACTGGCTGGCGTGCGGCCGCGCGCCGGCACCGAGCCGATCAGCGGCATGGTGATCGTACCCGCGGCGTCGATCGCGTAGGAATTGGTCAGGCCTTCCTGGCCGTAGACCACGACACGGAGCTTGTCGCCGGGGCCGAGATGATAGGCATTGTTATATCCCGCGGGCCCACCCGGCGCGGCGGCATAGACGACCGGGGCGGGAACCGGCGCGGCATAGTCATAACCAGGGGAAACGTTAGCGAAGGCGGAACGCAATGCGCTGATCGCACCGCCGCCGCCGGCATCGGCCACCGGAGCGGGTGCGTAGGCTGGACCATAGGTGACGGCATCAACGCCTTGTGGGCCCATGGCAACCGGGCCGGACGTGCTCATGCAGCCAGACAGCGCGAGCGCAGCCACAACGGCAGTGATCGGCAATCGTAACGCGCGTGCAACTGGCACCGGACTTATCCCTCAACGGCGAGACAAGCCTAGTCTTGCACCACTTATGGTTAATAAAGGGTTCGCCGAGGGCAAGCGGGGAGCCGGACAGCCCGGCTCCCCCTTGATTTGGCGCACCACGATGCGATCAGGCGGCGGTGACGCCGACGCCGATCGGGCACGACACGCCGGTGCCGCCGAGCCCGCAATAGCCCGCCGGGTTCTTCGCGAGGTACTGCTGATGATAGTCCTCGGCGAAATAGAATTCGCCCGACGGTGCGATCTCGGTGGTGATCGCGCCGAGCCCCTTGGCGGCAAGTGCCTTCTGATACATGGCCTGCGATGCATCGGCGGCTTTGCGCTGCGCATCGCCGAAGGTGTAGATCGCGGAACGATACTGCGTGCCGATGTCGTTGCCCTGGCGCATGCCCTGCGTCGGGTTGTGGTTCTCCCAGAACGTCTTCAGCAGCTTCTCGTAGGAGATCTTTTTCGGGTCGAACACGACCAGCACCACCTCGGTGTGGCCAGTGCGCCCCGAGCACACCTCCTCATAGGTCGGGTTCGGCGTGTGGCCGCCGGCATAGCCGACCGCGGTGGTGTAGATCCCGTCGCCGAGTTCCCAGAACTTGCGCTCGGCGCCCCAGAAGCAGCCGAGCCCGAACACCGCCTGCTCGAGGCCCTGCGGATAGGGCGGCGTCAGCCTGCTGCCGTTGACGAAATGCGTGGTCGCGGTCGGGATCGGCGTCGCGCGGCCCGGCAACGCCTCGGCGGCGCTTGGCAACGCGGTGGTCTTGCGCATGAACAACATGGATACCTCCAGGCGGGACATCGGCCGACGCGGGCTGCGGCCTGCGGGCCGGCTGTCACTTATATAGGTCGTTACGCAAATGATGGCAGCCCTGTTACCTGACGGGCCGCGGCCAAGGACGCTGCCGCCAGGGACGGCTGTAGCCAAGGAGGACTGCAACCACGTCAGTCGCGCGCGTAGCCGATCAGCGGCTTGCGCGGCCGGAACAGGATCATCAGCAGGATGCCGGCGATGCCGAGTACCGCGAACACCGGTTGTTCCAGCAGCACGCGGATCACGCTGGTCCAGAGCCAGGGCGCGACGCGGTCCACCCAGGCATAGAAGGCTTGCTGGCTCGACTGGTGGATATCGTTCCAGAACTGCCCGAATTGGGTGAAGCGCAGGCTCTGATCGGCGACGTAGCGGGCCCCGTCATAGACCATGAAGATGAAGCTGCCAGCCAGCAGCAAAAGGCCGATCAGACGGAAAAAGCCGCGGATCATGCGTCACCCAAACTCCCTGTCGCGCCCCGTGCGTCGTCAGGCCTTACCGGGCGCCCCCCGGAAATTCAACCTCTTCAGCGGCTTATCCGGCCCCCGCAGGCCGGATTTCAGGCCCTTTTTCGGTCCCGAAAGCGTTGACGGTGCTGCCTGCGCCATCTATAAGACCGGCCGATGGCGGCGGGCGCAATCCTGCCGCCGCTGTTCTTTGGACAGCGCCGCATGCGGAGGCAGCATTTTGCCCCCCTCGCATGGCCGCCTCAAGAACACCTTGGACCAATACATCAGAGTCGAGATTTGAACCGGCCGGTGCGCGCGAAGCCCGACCACCGAGCGACACCGCCGAAGGACAGTTAGAGAAACCATGGCCAACACCACTTCCGCCAAGAAAGCGACCCGCAAGATTGCCCGCCGCACCATCGTCAACAAGTCGCGCCGCACGCAGATGCGTGGCGCGGTGCGCACCGTCGAGGAAGCGATCAAGAGCGGCGATCGCGAGGCGGCGCTCAAGGCGATGAGCCACGCCGAGCCCGAGCTGATGAAGGCGGCGCAGCGCAACATCATTCACAAGAACAACGCGAGCCGTAAGGTGTCGCGTCTCTCGCAGCGGATCGCCAAGCTCGCCAAGTAACGAGCCCGCCAACTAAGACGTTGGCGAAGTGAGCTGACTGAAAAGCACATTTGTCACGAAGCCCGGCTCGCGCCGGGCTTTTTGTTTTTGTCGCTTCGTTTGTCGTGGAAGTTTCATCGCGCGAGAGCAGTTGGCGTTGCCGCGCAACGAACTGCGTGCAATGTTTCGTCGCGTCCGTAGTTCTACTTGCCAAGTATGCTTAACGCGACGCACTCGCGCGTAGATTGTTCTGCGCTAAGCGCGATAGATGGAATAGCGCGCAGTGACCAGCGACGAAAATTGCGAGCGGGGTTACCCTGCAAAAGTAATCGAGAAAAATGACGCTTCGCGAATTACTTATGCACATAGTGCCAGACAGCGATTGGAAAAGCGACCGGCGCGCGACCAAATGTAAATTTTCTATGAAAATTTTTTGGTATTGCACCGTGGTTTGTGACACGCGCGAATCTGTACGCTGATTCAAAAACTTGCTTTCGCGTCTCGTCGCTTGCAGCGTCGCAACAGTTGCGAAGACTCGCGTCCCCCGTCGAATCCACGGATTGTCAGGAAATCCGCTTGGTGTATTTATTTCTTGTTCGCGACGCCCACGGCTCTCCAGATCAGCGCGGTTTGAGACCCAAGGGCGGACGTGCAAATCGGCGGCGGTGTGCGCGTTAGCGACGCTTTCCAAGCGAAGCTAGATTGACGGCTCATAGCGATATGAGGACGGTCGGCCTGTGTCAAAATTTCTCCGGCGATATCCCCGGCTATTCGGGGGATCGAACAAGAGAGACCAGGGCGTCAGTCGGAATCTGGCAGCGGGAACGCGGAGCAAGTGAACGGGTTGACGACGACACGCGGCGGCGAAGCGCCGGGCATTTCGGTGTTCGGTAGCGGCAGTTCGAATTTGAAGACACGAGCAAGCTGACAACTTGCCGCGATACGTCGCGGCGGGAGGGGGAGGACTTATGCCTTACGGTATCATCACTGCAGTCGAACCAACGACAACCGAAGTGCAGATCTCCTGTGGTGCCGTAATCAACCCCTCGGACGTTGGCTCTTACCCCCAGAGACCGTCGAGTACGCGCTGACCTCGCGGGACGCCTCTTCTCCAAACAGCTGATCTGTCGCGTGGCGCACGGCCGCCACACGGGAGAACTTTGTCCGGAGCAGAACCGCGCCCGCTGGAGGTCGCGCCGTGGCAGGAAACATGCACGGCGCTTTCGCAACATCATCTCTCAAATTTGGAAAAGTACGAAGGCAATGACGAATACGGAACAGGATCGCTGGTCGCGGGTGAAGGGACGTTTGCGGACGAGCGTTGGCGAGGACGTCTACACGAGCTGGTTCGCACGGATGGATCTGGAGAGCGTGCACGATGAGAGCGTGCACCTGTCGGTTCCGACCCGGTTCCTCAAGAGCTGGATCCAGGCGCATTATGCCGACCGCGTGCTGACCTGCTGGCAGGCCGAAATGCCCGAAGTGCATCGCATCGACCTCACCGTGCGCTCCGCGATCCGTGCGACGGCTCCGGTGAAGGAACCGGTTGCGCCGGTCGAAGTGCGCCGCATCGAGCGTACCGATGGACGTCCCACGCCGGAACTGCGCTCGGTTGCCACCGCGCCGGTGTCGGCGAGTCACGACGCGCTCGGCGGCTCGCCGCTCGATCCGCGCCTGACCTTTGCAAGCTTCGTCGTCGGCCGTTCCAACACGTTGGCCCACGCGGCCGCGCGCCAGGTCGCGGAAGGCCGCCGCGGCGATCCCGTGATGTTCAACCCGCTCTACATCCATGCCGGCGTCGGCCTCGGCAAGACGCATCTGCTGCAAGCGGTGACCTGGGCCGGCAATTCCGGCGGCGAGCGCAAGGTGCTGTATCTCACCGCCGAGAAATTCATGTATGGCTTCGTCGCCGCGCTGAAGACGCAGACGGCGCTGGCGTTCAAGGAGGCGCTGCGCGGTATCGACGTGCTGGTCATCGACGACCTCCAGTTCCTTCAGGGCAAGTCGACGCAGGCCGAGTTCTGCCACACGCTGAACGCGCTGATCGATGCCGGCCGCCAGGTGGTGATCGCGGCCGACCGTCCGCCGTCGGACCTGGAGAGCCTCGACGACCGCGTGCGCTCGCGGCTCGCCGGCGGACTCGTCGTGGAGATGGGCTCGCTCGGCGAGGAACTCCGCCTCGGCATCCTGAAGTCGCGCGTCGCCGCGGCCCGCGTGCACCATGCGAGCTTCGACGTGCCGGAAGAGGTGCTCGACTATCTGGCGCGCACCATCACCCATAATGGCCGCGACCTCGAAGGCGCCATCAATCGCCTGCTGGCACACTCCAAGCTCAACAACCAGCCGGTGACGCTGGAGATGGCGGAGCGCGAGGTGCGCGACCTGATCCGCCCGCAGGAACCGAAGCGGATCAAGATCGAGGACATCCAGCGCGTGGTCGCCCGGCAGTACAATGTCAGCCGCTCCGACCTGCTGTCGTCCCGCCGTACCGCCAACGTGGTGCGCCCGCGCCAGGTTGCGATGTATCTGGCGAAGACGCTGACCCTGCGCTCGCTGCCGGAGATCGGCCGGCGCTTCGGCGGCCGCGACCACACCACGGTGCTGCACGCCGTGCGCAAGATTGAGGCACTGGTCGCCAAGGACACGACGCTGTCGGAAGAAGTCGAGTCGCTGAAGCGTCAGTTGCAGGAGTAAGACCACCGCACCTGGCCGGTTCGTTCCATGGCCCTCCCTCGACCAGGGGAGGGCCAGACTTTTTTCCGACCCAAAACGTGGGGAACGGGCTCCGTTTCCCGCCCGCCTCCCTTGCACCGGCCGCCCATCCGCGCCACCTTGCGGTCCCCCCGTGGGTTTGATCAAATCCGGTATTGATCCGACTATTCGGGTTTCCAACGCCGCGGCGCTGCCCTGAACGGCCGCCCGGCTTTTCCATCTGAGGGATCTGGCGGGTATTGCAATGAAGGTCACCGTCGAGCGCGCGCAACTGCTGAAATCGCTGGGTCACGTCCACCGCGTGGTCGAGCGCCGCAACACCATCCCGATCCTCGGCAACGTGTTGATCCGCGCCGAGGGCGCCAAATTGTCGCTGAAGGCGACCGACCTCGATCTCGAGGTGACGGAGACCCTGGCCGCCGAAACCGGAACCGCCGGGTCGACGACGGTGCCGGCACACATGTTCTACGACATCGTCCGCAAGCTGCCCGACGGCTCGCAGATCGTGCTCGAAGCCGACGGCGACCGCTCGGTGCTCGCCGTGCGTGCGGGGCGCTCGCGCTTCACGCTGCAAACGCTGCCCGAGAGCGATTTCCCGGGCCTTGCCGCCGGCGACATGACGCATTCGTTCTCGCTGCCGGCGTCCGACATCAAGCGCCTGATCGACCGCACCCAGTTCGCGATCTCGACCGAAGAGACCCGCTATTATCTCAACGGCATCTATCTGCACGCCGCCGGCAGCGCCAAGGCGGCGACCCTGCGCGGGGTTGCGACCGACGGCCACCGGCTGGCCCAGATCGACCTCACTCTGCCGAAGGGCGCGACCGGCATGCCCGGCGTGATCGTGCCGCGCAAGACCGTCGGCGAAGTGCAGCGGCTGATCGAGGGCGACGACGCCGAGATCGCGATCGAGCTGTCGGATGGCAAGATCCGCTTCACGCTCGGCAATGTGGTGCTGACCTCGAAGCTGATCGACGGCACCTTCCCGGATTACGGCCGCGTCATTCCGCAGAACAACGACAAGGAACTGGTGGTCGACAAGAAGGACTTCGAGGCCGCCGTCGACCGCGTCTCGACCATCTCCAGCGAACGCGGCCGCGCGGTGAAGCTGGCTTTGTCCGCCGGCAAGCTCGTGCTCTCGGTGACCAACCCGGATTCCGGCAGCGCCACCGAAGAACTCGAGGTCGAATACGCCTCCGATGCGCTCGATATCGGCTTCAATTCGCGCTATCTGCTCGACATCGCCGCCCAGATCGAAGGCGAGGTCGCGGTGCTGAAGCTGGCAGACCCTGGCTCGCCGACGCTGGTGCAGGACAAGGACAGCAAGGGCGCGCTCTACGTGCTGATGCCGATGCGGGTGTGATTTCTTCCGCACGCGCAACTGCACCCTCTCCCCTTGTGGGAGAGGGTGGCGCCAAAGGCGCCGGGTGAGGGGTTGGTGCCGCGAACGCCAAACCATCGACCAACCGACGAACGCCTCCGCAGCTTCGCGAAGAAGATGCGCCGCGAGCCGACCGACGCGGAGGCGAAGATGTGGCGCCTGCTGCGCGATCGGCGCCTGTCGCACTTGAAATTCCGAAGACAGGTTCCATTTCGAAATTACATTCTCGACTTCGCATGTTTCGAGAAGCGCCTCGTTATCGAGATCGACGGCGGCCAGCACGCTTCGTCGCAACAAGACGCATCCAGGACTGATGCGCTTGCCGCAGAAGGCTTCCCGGTGTGGCGCTACTGGAACAATGACGTATTGCAGACCCCCGGGGCGGTGCTCGAAGACATTGTCGCCAAGCTTGCCGAGCTGTGAGATACCCCTCACCCGTCGCCTCACTTCGTGAGGCGCCACCCTCTCCCACAGGGGGAGAGGGGAAGGAGAGAGATGACCCCGTCCCGCATTCATCGCCTGTCGCTGACGCATTTCCGCAATTACCGGACGGCGACGCTCCAGGTTGCGGGCGACATGGTGGTGCTGGTCGGGCCAAACGGCGCCGGCAAGACCAATTGCATGGAGGCGGTCTCGTTCCTGTCACCGGGCCGCGGCCTGCGCCGTGCGACGCTGGAAGACATCGCTGACAATCAAGGCAACGGCTCCTGGGCGGTCTCGGCCGAGGTCGAGGGCGCGCTCGGGCTTGCGACGCTGGGCACGGGCATCGACGCACCGACCGGCGAGACCGGCAGCACACGACGCTGCCGCATCGATCGCGAGCCGGTCGGGTCCGCCACCGCGTTCGGCGATCATTTGCGCATCGTCTGGCTGACCCCTGCGATGGACGGCCTGTTCATGGGCGCGGCGTCGGAGCGGAGGCGCTTCTTCGACCGCTTGGTGCTGGCGATCGATTCCGAGCATTCCAGCCGGGTCTCCGCGCTGGAGCGTTCGCTGCGCTCGCGCAACCGGCTGCTCGAGGTACGCAATTACGACGACCATTGGTGTGACGCGATCGAGCGCGAGACCGCCGAGCTCGCGGTCGCGGTCGCCGCATCGCGCGGCCAGACCGCAGCCAAGCTCACGGCGATGCTGCGCGAGCGCGGCGCGGCCTCGGCCTTCCCCTCCGCCGAGATCATGCTCGACGGCTGGATGGAGAATGCGCTGCTACAGGAGCCCGCAACGGCGGTAGAGGACCGCTACCGCGAGATTTTGCGCGCCAGCCGGCCGCGCGATGCCGCCGCGGGACGCACGCTCGACGGCCCGCACCTGACCGATCTGCAGGTGGTGTACGCACCGAAGAACATGCCCGCGCGTGACGCGTCGACCGGCGAGCAGAAGGCGCTCCTGATCGGACTGGTGCTGGCGCATGCCACGATGGTCGCGGAGATGACCGGCATCGTGCCGCTGCTACTGCTCGACGAGGTCGTCGCCCATCTCGATCCGAACAGGCGCAAGGCGCTGTTCGACGAGCTCGCCAAGCTCGGCGCGCAAGTCTGGATGACCGGCGCGGATCCGGCCGCGTTCGTCGACATCGGCCCGCGCGGAGAGATTTTCGACGTCGAATCCGGCCGTGCGACACGGCGCGGCTGACGGCACGGAATCGGCCTCAATCAGCGCTTCGAATCTGCCGCCGAATCGGGCTTTTCAGAGCCTTCCGAATCGGCCTTTGGAGACCTTGAAAAAGGCCTAAAAAATCCTATTTATTCAGTACTTTGTGGACAGAGACTTTGCGCTAGGCGCAACTCCACTTTCATGGCACAAATAGCGCAATCAGCGCCTCATATTGCGCAGCTGATTCGGGACATCCTCGAAGGCCTCACATGACAGAACCTGCCCGGCAGACCCCTGCCGAATCTGAGCATCCCATTCCGACCGAATATGGTGCGGAATCGATCCGGGTGCTGAAGGGCCTCGACGCCGTCCGCAAGCGGCCCGGCATGTATATCGGCGACACCGATGACGGTTCCGGCCTGCATCACATGGTCTATGAAGTCGTCGACAACGCGATCGACGAGGCGCTGGCGGGCCATGCCAGCCGCGTGCTGGTCACGCTCAATGCCGACAATTCCGTCACCGTGTACGACGACGGCCGCGGCATTCCGGTCGACATCCACAAGGGCGAAGGCGTCTCGGCGGCCGAGGTCATCATGACCCAGCTGCACGCCGGCGGAAAGTTCGACCAGAACTCCTACAAGGTCTCCGGCGGCCTGCACGGCGTCGGCGTCTCCGTGGTCAACGCGCTGTCCAGCAAGCTCGGCTTGCGGATCTGGCGCGACGACAAGGAGCACTACATCGAATTCGCGCACGGCGATGCCGTCGCGCCGCTCAAGGTGGTCGGCGATGCCCCAGGCAAGCGTGGCACCGAGGTCACCTTCCTCGCCTCGACCGAGACCTTCAAGAACGTCGAATATGATTTCGCGACGCTGGAGCACCGGCTGCGCGAGCTCGCCTTCCTCAATTCGGGCGTCCACATCGTGCTCTCCGACATGCGCCACGCGGTCGAGAAGCGCGAGGAGATGCACTATTCCGGCGGCGTCGAGGAATTCGTCAAATATCTCGACCGCAACAAGAAGGCGATCGTGCCGGCACCGATCATGGTACGCGCGGAAGCCAACGGCATCGGCGTCGAAGCCGCGCTGTGGTGGAACGACAGCTACCACGAGAACGTGCTGTGCTTCACCAACAACATCCCGCAGCGTGACGGCGGCACCCATCTGGCCGGCTTCCGCGGTGCGCTGACGCGCCAGGTCAACGGCTATGCCGAGGCCAATGCGAAGAAGGAAAAGATCGCGCTGACCGGCGACGATTGCCGCGAAGGCCTCACCGCCGTTCTCTCGGTGAAGGTGCCCGATCCGAAATTCTCGTCGCAGACCAAGGACAAGCTGGTGTCCTCGGAAGTCCGCCCTGTGGTCGAGAACGTGCTCAACGAGGCGCTCGCCACCTGGTTCGAGGAACACCCGACCCAGGCGAAGGAGATCGTCGGCAAGGTGATCCAGGCTGCGGCTGCCCGTGAGGCGGCGCGCAAGGCACGCGAGCTGACGCGCAAGAGCCCGCTCAGCGTCTCCTCGCTGCCCGGCAAGCTTGCCGACTGCCAGGAGAAGGATCCGGCGAAATCCGAACTGTTCATCGTCGAGGGCGACTCGGCAGGCGGCAGCGCCAAGCAGGGCCGCAACCGCGAATTCCAGGCGGTGCTGCCGCTACGCGGCAAGATCCTCAATGTCGAGCGCGTGCGTCCCGACAAGATGCTGTCGTCCGAGCAGATCGGCACCCTGATCACCGCGCTCGGCACCGGCATCAGCGACGATTTCTCGGTCGACAAGCTGCGCTATCACAAGATCATCGTGATGACCGACGCCGACGTCGACGGCGCCCATATCCGCACCCTGCTGCTGACCTTCTTCTATCGTCAGATGCGCTCGATCATCGATGGCGGCTATCTCTATATCGCCCAGCCGCCGCTGTATAAGGTTTCGCGCGGCAAGTCCGAGCAATATCTGAAGGACGAGCGCGCGCTCGAGGACTATCTGATCTCGACCGGGCTCGACGAATGCGTGTTCAAGCCGGCCTCCGGCGACGACCGCTCGGGCCGCGATTTGCTGTCGCTGGTCGAAGACGCCCGCATCATCCGCTCGGTGCTTCGCAACCTGCACAGCCGCTACAATCGCGCTGTCATCGAGCAGGCCGCCATCGCGGGCGTGCTGAGCCCCAGGATCACAAGCGAGATCGAAACCGCGAACGCGGCGGCCGACTATATCGCCAAACGGCTGGACGCCGTCGCCGACGAGGTCGAGCGCGGCTGGGTTGGCACCTTCACCGAAGGTCAGGGCTTCCAGTTCGAGCGTACCGTGCGTGGCGTCAAGGAAGTGGCCGTGATCGACGACGCCTTCCTTGGCTCGGCCGACGCCCGCAAGCTCGATGGATACGCGACCGAGCTGCAAGCGATCTACGTGCGGGCCGGCAAGCTTCGGCGCAAGGATGCCGAGCAGATCATCCATGGTCCGATCGACCTGTTCGAGGCGGTGACCGACGCCGCCCGCAAGGGCATCTCGCTGCAACGCTATAAAGGTCTCGGCGAGATGAATCCGGAGCAGCTCTGGGAGACCACGCTGGACAAGGATGCGCGCTCGCTGCTTCAGGTGAAGGTCAAGGAGGTCGACGAGGCCGACGACATCTTCACCAAGCTGATGGGCGACGTGGTCGAACCTCGCCGCGACTTCATCCAGGAAAATTCGCTCAGCGCCACGATCGACATCTAACGACCGACTTTCTCCGTCAGGCAGACATGCGCTTTCCGATGCAATGGCTCGGCGAGATCGCCGATGGGCACATCGAGCGGCTGACCATCGGCGAATCCGGCGCAGCCGTGTTCCGGATCAGGCGCGCTTACGGCGGAGACCTGTTCATCAAATCCGAGCCTGTCGACGAATTCGCCGAGCTGCCCGGCGAGATCGATCGGCTGCGCTGGCTGGCGAGCCGCGACCTCCCGGCGCCCGCGGTGCTGGACGTTGTCGTCGAACACCAACGTCATTGGCTGCTGATGAGCGAAATTGCGGGCCATGACCTTGCCACTGCCAGCGATCTGCCGGCGGCGGAAACCGTCATGCTTGCAGCGGCTGCGCTGCGCACCCTGCACCAGACGCCAATCGCGGCTTGCCCATTCGATCAGCGGCTCGACCAGCGCCTTGAAGCGGTGGGCAGGCGCGTGGCCGCCGGGCGCATCGACGAGGCGGATTTCGACGAGGAGCGCCTCGGTCGGACCACCACGGATTTGCTTGCGGAGTTGCTGGCTACGCGTCCCGTATCCGAAGATCTCGTGGTCACCCATGGTGACGCCTGCTTGCCGAACCTGCTCGCAGACGGCGGCCGCTTCACCGGATTCATCGATTGCGGCCGGCTCGGCATCGCCGATCGCCATCAGGACCTGGCGCTTGCCGCACGCAGCATCGCAAGCAATCTCGGAGTGGAATGGACCGAGCCGTTCTTCCGGCAGTACGGCATCGCGCCCGACGAGCGGCGCCTCGCCTTCTATCGCTTGCTCGATGAGTTCTTCTGAGACGGGCAATTTGGGCCGCGAGATGACGTATCCGTGACGGCGCAAACGGCGCCGCCGCGCCGCTTCCTTTGGTGTGGAAGCTCTGCCGGGAATTGTGTTACGGTGCCTGACAACCATTGATTCCGTTACGGAATTTCGGGTTACCCAGTCTGAATGATGCGTGAGGGGACATTCCGCGTGGCGCCGATCCAATACATCGTCGAAGGCGGCCGCCGCCTTTCGGGCACCATCGAGCCGGCCGGCAACAAGAACTCCGCGCTGCCGATCATCGCCGCGGCGCTGCTGACCGAGCACCCGGTCACGTTGACCAACGTGCCGCGCATCCGCGACACCGAGACGCTGGTCGAGCTGTGCCGCTCAGTCGGCGCTGCTGCCGAATGGACCGAGCGCAACACGCTACAGATCCATGCCAAGGAAATTCGTGCCGCCGATCTCGATCCGGCGCTGTGCGCCCGGATCCGCGCCTCGATCCTGCTCGCAGGCCCGCTGCTCGCCCGTTGCGGCGAGGTCGCGCTGCCGCCGCCCGGCGGCGACGTGATCGGCCGCCGCCGGCTCGACACGCATTTCCTGGCCTTCGAACAGCTTGGCGCCACGGTGACCGCGACGCACCGGCTCGAATTCCGCGCCGCGCGGCTGAAGGGCGCCGACGTGTTCCTCGACGAGCCCAGCGTCACCGCGACGGAGAACGCGCTGGTCGCCGCCGTCGCCGCGCGCGGCACCACCTATCTGCGCAACGCAGCCTCCGAGCCGCACGTGCAGGATCTCGCGAATTTCCTGGTCGCTCTCGGCGCCAAGATCGAAGGCATCGGCACCAACACCATCATCATCCACGGACAGGCCCCGCTCGGCGGCACCACATTCGCGATCCAGCCCGACCATATCGAGGTCGGATCGCTGATCGGGCTTGCCGCGGTGACCCGATCGCCGCTGCGCATCGCGCGGGCCGGCGTCGAGCATCTGCGCTCGATCCGGATGGGCTTTGAGCGGCTCGGCATCGTCTGCGGCGTCGAGGGCGACGAT
This sequence comes from Bradyrhizobium sp. UBA2491, assembly GCF_002341725.1. Lineage (NCBI taxonomy): Bacteria > Pseudomonadati > Pseudomonadota > Alphaproteobacteria > Hyphomicrobiales > Nitrobacteraceae > Bradyrhizobium > Bradyrhizobium sp. UBA2491. Next base: position 28,361 of record NZ_DDOP01000003.1, on the reverse strand, counting down.
CTCGTCGTGCCGTCGAACCAGACCATGAAGATCCACGACGATTTCGGCGGCCACGTGCCGAAGCTCGAGGACCAGCCCTGGCCGGCCTTTCCCGCCGACCTGATGTCGATCGCGATCGTCACCGCGACGCAGTGCGACGGCGTCATCCTGATGCACGAGAAGATGTTCGAGTCGCGGATGTTCTTCGTCGACAATCTGATCGCGATGGGTGGCCGCATCGTGCTGTGCGACCCGCACCGCGCGATCGTGGCCGGCCCGAGCCGGCTGCGCGGCGCACCGATGAATTCGCCCGACATCCGCGCCGGTATGGCGATGCTGCTGGCCGCGGTGTGCGCCAACGGCACCTCCACCATCAACAACGCCGACCAGATCGAGCGCGGCTATGAACGGATCGACGAACGCCTCAACGCACTCGGCGCCAAGATCAAGCGGATTCCCGCGCGATCGTAGTCTCCTGCGGCAGTTCGGCCATCCTTCCGGCGGCTTTATCGTGCTAAGCCTGCCGTCATGACCTGCATCGACAAGATCGACCCGGCCGCGTCGCGCGCGGCCGTCGTCCCCTCTCGCAAGCTGCTTACGGCCGAGCTCGCCGAAACGCTGAAGCTCGCGGTGCCGCTCGCGCTGACGCAGCTCGGGCAGATCGCGATGATGACCACCGATCTCGCCTTCATCGGCCGGCTCGGCAGCGAAAACGTGGCCGCGGCCGCGCTGGCGCATACCGTGTATTTCGTCAGCTTCACCATCGGCATGGGCATGATGTCCGCGGTCTCGCCGCTGGCGGCGCAGGCGTTCGGTGCGCGCAACCCGCGGGTGATGCGGCGCGCACTGCGGGTCGGGCTGTGGGCCGCCTTCTTCATGGTGCTGCCGCTGATGGCGCTGCCGTTTCACGGCGAGCGCATCCTGCTCGCGCTTGGCCAGACCGAGGCCACCGCGCATCTGGCACAGCAATATCTGTTCGGGCTCGCCTGGGGCATCCTGCCGGCGCTGTGGTTCATCGCCATCCGCGGCTTCATGAGCGCAGTGAACCGGCCGGAGCCGGTGCTGTGGATCACGCTCGCGGCGATCCCGGCCAACGCGCTGATGGTCTATCTGCTGCTCTACGGCAAATGGGGCATGCCCGAGCTCGGCATGTTCGGCGCCGGGCTTGCCACCACGATCGTCAATCTCGGCACCTTCCTTGCCGGCGCGTGGTTCGCAGCGCGCCGCCGCCCGTTCCGCAAGTACCATGTGTTCAGCCGCGTCTGGCGCATCGACTGGCCGCTGATGGGCAAGCTGGTCGCGGTCGGCGCGCCGATCTCGATCGCCTTCCTGCTGGAATATGGCCTGTTCGGCGCCGCCGGCCTGTTGATGGGGTTGATCAGCACCACCGCACTGGCCGCGCACCAGATCGCGCTGCAGATCGCGGCGATCCTGTTCATGGTGCCGTTCGGCATCAGCATGGCGGCCACCGTGCGGGTTGGCCAGGCGGTCGGCCGCCGCGACGCCGAGGCGGTGCAGCGCGCCGGCTTTGTCGCGGTCGCACTCTCCGGCGTCTTCATGAGTGTGATGACGCTGGCGGTGATCCTGGCCCGCTTCGAGATCGCGGCGCTGTTCCTCGGCGAGGCCTCCGACGCGACGGCACAGCTCACCGCGATGCTGCTCTTGATCGGCGCCACCTTCTTCATCGCCGATGGCGTGCAGACGACCACCGCCGGCGCGCTGCGCGGCATGAACGACACGAAGGTGCCGCTGCTGTTTGCCGTCATCAGCTACTGGCTGGTGGGATTCGCCTCCGCCGCCGCGCTGGCCTTCTGGGCCGGGCTCGACGCCCCCGGCGTCTGGATTGGGCTGTCGCTCGGGACCGCGGTTTATGCCACCCTGCTGATCTTGCGTTTCCGCCTGCTCGCACGCAAACTGCTGGGATGAAGGTCGACGAGGTCACACCGAACGTGGATTCCGCCGCGCTGCTCGTCGGCGCGCAGTTCGTCGATGCGTTCCGGATCGCGACCACGGACGCCGGCCTCGACGCGCGGCACGCCGCTGAGGCGATGGTGACGCGGCAGCCGCGCTGGATCGAATGGCTACTCGCCTTGCGCAATCTCCTGGTCGCGCCGCTCGGCCTGAAAACCTCCGGCGCAACGGAAGGCGTGGCGCGCGACATGATCGGGATATTCCCGGTGGTCAGCGAAACGCCGCAGCGGCTGGTCGCCGGCTTCAACGACAAGCATCTCGACTTCCGGCTGGTCGTCGACGTCGCGCCGGACGGGCCCGCGCGCAGCATCACCGCGACCACGCTGGTGCTGACCCACAACTGGCTCGGGCGCGCCTATCTTGCTGTCATCCTGCCGTTCCACCGCCTGATCGTGCCCGCGATGCTGCGCAAGGCCGGAGGCTAGTCCATGGCCTTGTCGGTCGACCTGTTCTTCTCGTTCCGCAGCCCCTACAGCTATCTGGCGCTGCCGAAGACGCTGAAGATGGTCGCCGACTACGATGTCGCGGTGAACCTGCGGCCGGTCTATCCGCTCGCGGTGCGGGTGCCCGGTTTCTTCAAGAAGACCAACCCGCAATTCGCCCGCTATGTCGTGCTCGACTCCAGCCGCGTCGCCAAGCATGAGAACATCCCGTTCCGCTTTCCGCGTCCGGATCCGATCGTGCAGGACATGACGACGCTCGACGTCGCCGAACACCAGCCCTACATCCACCGTCTGACCCGGCTCGGCGCTGCCGCCCAGCTCGAGGGCCGCTCGCTTGCCTTCACCTCCGCCATCAGCCGCGTGCTATGGGACGGCTCGGTGAAGGGCTGGAACGAGGGCGACCATCTGGAGCAGGCAGCAACCGCCGCCGGCTTCGATCTCGCCGCGATGGACGCGGCCGTCACCGCGGATCCCGACCGCTACGAGCAGGTCATCAAGGGCAACGAGGACGCTCATGCCGCGTCCGGCCATTGGGGCGTGCCGACCTTCGTCTTCGAGAACGAACCGTTCTTCGGTCAGGACCGCATCGACCTCCTGATCTGGCGCATGGAAAGCAAGGGGCTGACGCGCCGCACGGCCTAGTCAAACGTCATGCCACGCTCTTCTCGGACGTTTCGCCCACGATCTTCTCGGAAGCCTCCTCGTTCGTGCACCAATTGCCGTGGCAGCGCTTGAGGTCGTTCAGATTCTGCCGCATCTGGTCGAGCGAGAAGCCCAGCGCGAAGAACCGCTCCATGACATCGACCGGAAGGCCGCGGGTCAAGCCCTCGCTGCGCACCGCGGCCACCTCGGCGCTGTAGGCTTGCAACGCCGCATCGACCGGCGCCATGTCGGCCGGGCCGCTGCCGGCACGCAGCGCGGTCGCGACTGACATCATGTAGGTGACGATCGCCGTACTGACGTCGGCGAGCGGCCGCGCCAGCCTGGTCTGGATTTCCGCCGGCAACGGCACCACCGAGGCCCGCCCGATCATCACGACGTCATGCCGCAGCCGCTGGATGGTCCGCAGCAGGGGGCCGGTATCCGGCCCCGACGACAGGTGCATCGAGCGCTCGCGCTCGGCTTCCATGCCGGTGGCATGCAGATTGGTCACGGCGGTGCCGATGCCATCCTGGATCCGGTGCAGCGCATCGTTGTCGAGGCCGCGGGTCAGGCCAGCGAGCAATTCGGCGAACGCTGCCGAGAGCAGTTCCAGCAGCTTCGATGCATTGACCCTGATCTGGCTGACCGCCCGCGACGGCAGCACCAGGAACGAGATCACGAGGCCGGTGAGCGCGCCGACCGTCACCTCGAGCACGCGGTCGATCGCGGAATCCAGCGGGTTGGAGTGATGCATCGTCGGCAGCAGCAGCACGATCACCGCCGTCACCGTCGCCGAGTTGAGGCTTGGATTGAGCGCGGCGATGAAGGCGAGCGGAACGATCGCCAGCACCAGGAGCGCCAGCAGGCTGCCCTCGCCGGAATGCGGGATCAGCACTGCGATCGCGCCGCCATAGATGGCGCCGCCGATGGTGCCGAGCATGTAGTCGCGGGTCGCCTTCAAGGAGCGGCCAACGCTCATCTGCGTGACGATCAGCGAGGTCAGCACCGCCCAGAGCGGCAACAGGAGATGCAGCGCCAGCGCGATGGCATAGGCCGCCACGCCGGCGGACGCGATGCGGACCGCCAGCGCCAGCTGCGTCTTGCGGCTCCAGAGCTTCTCGAACATGCGTTTTGCGAAGGTCCTCATGCACCGTGATCCGGATTCGATCGAAAGGCCTATGTTAAAGGACGCCGAGCATGGCTGCTGCCCGCGGCGGCAAGGTGGCTTGAAAGGCCAAACCGGCCCGCCTACCCTGCGCCGCAAAATTGAGGAAACACGATGGCCCACGAAACCGCAACGCTCGCCGCCTACGTCGCCGACCTGAAATTCGAGGACATTCCGCCGGAGGTGCTGGAGCGCGCCAAGGTCCTGACGCTGGATTTCCTGGGCAGCACCATCCGCGCCCGCCGCGATGCGGAATCGACCCCCTCGCTGATGAAGATGCTGGAGGCGCTGGCGCTGGACGGTAAGGGCGAGGCCACCGTGTTCGGCGACAGCAAGACCTGGACGCCGGCGGTTGCGGCGCTGCTCAACGGTGCGCTCGGTCATTCGCTCGATTTCGACGACACCCACGCCGATTCCTCGCTGCATCCGAGCGCACCGGTGGTGCCCGCCGCCTTCGCGGTCGGCGAAATGGTCGGTGCCTCCGGCCGCGACGTGCTGACCGCGATCGTCGCCGGTTATGAAGTGTGCTGCCGGCTCGGCAATGCGCTCGACCCGACCTCGCATTACGCCCGGGGTTTCCACCCGACCGCGACGGCCGGCACCTATGGTGCCGCCGCGGCGGCGGCCAAGCTGTTCGGGCTGTCCAAGGAGCAGATCGTCTCGGCCTTCGGCGTCTCCGGCAGCCAGGCTGCGGGCTCACTGCAATTCCTGGTCAACGGCGCCTGGAACAAGCGCTACCAGGTCGGCGCCGCCGCGATGAACGGCGTGATCGCGGCGACGCTGGCGCGCAACGACTTCGTCGGTTCGAGCGACTCGGTCGAGGGCAAGCATGGCCTTTTGGTCGGCTATACCGATGACCCGCATCCGGACAAGGCGGTGGCTGGCTTGGGCCACACCTATGAGACGCTGAAGATCGGCGTGAAGCCCTATCCGAGCTGCCGCTACACCCACGCCGCAATCGACGCGCTGATCGCGATGCGGCGCGAGCACAATCTGACCCCGGACCAGATCAGGAAGGTCGAGATCGGGCTGCACCGCAACGGCATCACGCTGACCGGCGACGCCGCCACCAAGCGCCACCCGACCTCGGTGGTCGGCGGCCAGTTCTCGATGTTCTTCACCGGCGCGATCGCGCTCGACCAGGGCCATTTCGGCTGGGACGATTACGAGCGGCTCGGCGACAAGGCGATCGACGCGCTCGCCGACAAGTTCGACGTGGTGCAGGACGACCGGCTTGAGATCGGCCGCACCCATCCGTTCGGCGCCCGCGTCTCGATCACGACCGATGACGGCGTGCATGAGCGCCTCTACGCCGATCCCTCGGGCGAACCGACCTCGTTCCCCGACGCGCAGGCGATGCAGCAGAAGTTCCTGACGCTGGCCCGCCCGGTGCTCGACAAGCGCGCCGACCAGCTTGCGGATGCGATCCTGACGCTGGAGCGGTTCGACCGCGTGGAGAAAGCGACGCAGCTGGGGCGGCAGTAAGCCGAGCCGTTGGCGAAGGCGATCACCACATCGACCGCGGTCGTCCTGGCGAAAAGCCAGGACGACGATGAGGGTGGTTCTCGATTGAAGATATCAAGCAGCTCAGAATGAGGAGGCAGCCTCTCGTTGAATGACGAGAGAACTGCGTGCCTCGAAAATGGCGTTCACCTACTCCGCGCCATCGATGATCACGAAATCGCCTTCCGAATATTTCTGCCGGATCGCCTTGGCGGCCTGGTATTCGGGGGAGGTGTAGCATTCCATCGCGACGGCGCGGTTCTTGAACTCGATGACGAAGTTGCGTTGGCGGGTCGCGCCCTCCATCACCTCATACAAGCCATTGCGCACGACGAAATAGGCGCCGTATTTCTCGAACACCGGCATCGCCGCGGCGAGATAGTCGCGATAGCGCACTTCGTCGTGAACCGTGACGTGCACGATCCAGTAGGCTTTCGGCATGTGCTCCCCCGTTTGCGGCGACCCGACGGATCGTGGCGCGCCTGCTACAGGATGCGCCACGGCTACAGAAAATTCCGCAAACGAGGACTCAATTCAAGAGATTGCCGGATTGTATCGCGTGTGCATCAGTCGCGTCCGGCAAGGGTCGCCTTGCCGGAGCTCACTGTGACGACGTCACGGACCAGGTCGGACACCCCATCCGCCTCGGGCGGCATGTTCGGCGAGCGGCCGAGCCGCACGATGACGAGCCGCTGCGACGGCACGACGATGACGTATTGCCCGATCGTGCCCTTGGCGAGGAATGCATCGCGCGGCCAGCCGTGGTCGACGCGAAAGCGGGCGCCGTAGCTGTTGCCGAGATTGGTCCAGAAGCCGGCGCCATAGCCGACCCAGGCGTGCGGCGTCGGCGATGCCGCATATTTCACCCAGCCTTCAGGCAGGATGCGCCTGCCGCCAACCACGCCGTCATCGAGATAGAGCTGGCCGAACCTCGCCCAGTCGCGCGCGCTCGCCAGCATCTCGCCCGATCCTTTCGGCGTGCCCGCCGCATCGAACTCCAGCACCACGTTGCGCATGCCGAGCGGATCGAACAATTCGCGATGCGCGAACCGCATCACGTCGGCGGCATGGCCGCCCGCCGCGTCGCGGATCAGATGCGAGAGGATGACGTAATTGCCATCGTGATAATTCCAGGCCTGGCCCGGTGCCGTTTCGAGCGGAATGCTCTCGGCATAGCTGGCCATGTCCGACTCGACGTACTTCATCCGGTTGACGGGCTCGAGCGCGGACATCAGCGAGGCTTGCAGCGAGCTGCCGAGCGCAAGGCCCGCGGTGTGACGCAACAGCTGATCGACCGTGATGGCGTGTCTCGGATCATGCGGGTCCTGCCAGGCCGCGATCGGAACCGGCTGATCGACCGTCAACTTGCCGTCGCGCACCAGGATTCCGATCAGAGCGGAGATCACCGATTTGGTCGCGGAGAAGCCGAGCAGCGGGGTGTCGACGCCGATGCCGTCGGCGTAACGCTCGGCGATGATGCGGCCGTCCTTCATGACCACGACCGCGCGGGTGTGACGGAACGGCGGTTGCGTCGGTTCGGCGAAGGCGCGATCGAGCGCGGCGGCGAGTTGCGGGCTCTGCGGCGCGACGATGCCGGGACCGGCGATTTCGGGCAGCAGCGCGGCCTGCGGCTGCACCTGCGGCAGCGCGACGTCGGCCAGCGCCGCACCATGCTCGAGCGTGCAGCCGAGCCCCTCGCGATACACCGCATGGCTGCGGCCGAGGCCGAACAGGGTGACCGAGACGTCCTTGCGCTGGCGGTCGACCTGGTAATCCATCGCCCAGGTGATCAGGCCCACCCCCGGCATCGCCTCGGTGGTCTCGGTGAAGTCGCGCCTTGGATCGAGGCCGCTGACGAAGGTTTCGGAGCAGAGGATGTTGGCGACAAATCCGGTTGCCACCCTGGGCACGTCGCGGGCGCGGGCGGCGGACCAGCCCAGCGCGCCGAGGGCAGTGCTGGCAGCGAGGATGAGAATGAGCTTTCGACGAGTCACGTGGGTCCTCCGGCATGTGAAAGTGCGTGGCGGGAGGAAGCAGCAACCGACCCGGAAGGGCTCGCCGGATTTGGAAATCGGACTAGCCGGGGACTGGAGGCGGCTCGCCGATTCTGAAATTGTGTCGTGATTTCAATGACAGCCTGGAACGACGAAGTCGACGCGCCGGTCGGGCTTCCCGTTGCGGGACGCTCTCACGGCAGGCCCCTTGCCAGAATATCGAAAACAACCCCATGCAAAGGGGGCCGACGGCGGCAGCGTTCGGCGAGGCTGAGGGAGGGAACCCTGCCGTCGGTGCGCCCCTCACGACGAAATGGAGCAATCACGCCGCGCTCGCCTTCAGCTTGCGGTACTCGGTTGGGGTCACGCCGGTCGTGGCCTTGAAGGCGCGATTGAACGGGCCGAGCGACTGGAAGCCGGCGTCCATCGCGATGGTGATGACCGGGACTTCGGCCTGGGTGGGATCGGCGAGCGCGGCCTTGGCTTCCTCGATGCGGTGGTTGTTGAGGAAGACGTTGAAATTGCGATAGCCGAGCCGCTGGTTGATCAGCCGCCGCAACCGGTATTCGGGAATCTTGAGCCGGGTCGCCAGCGTGCCGATGGTGACGTTGTCCTGGCGGTAGATCCGCTCGTCCGCCATCAGCCGCATCAGGGCATTGACCAGCTTCTGGTCGGCTATCTCCTCCATCGCGGCCGGCGGCGCGTTGGCAATGACGGGCTCGACCGGCGTGGCGAACAGCTCGGCGCCATCGACGCGCATCATGGCCCAGGTGATACCTGCGACGATGGCGGCGAGCACGCCCGCGTTGAGCAGGTTGGCCCACTCCACGGTGACGCGGCTGCCGGCATAGGCGATCTGTAGCAGCGCGTTCATTCCGCCATACAGCGCCGACGCCACCACGATAAAGACACGAACGCGGCGGCGGCGCTCGACCAGATCCGCCGACCATGATCCGACGGTCTGCGCCACGGCAAGCGCGATGAAGACGAGCCCCAGCAGATTGACCGTGGTGATCGCTGCCTGCGCGTGGCCGCGGGGCGCGATCCACATGCAATTGACGAAGCTGAACACGACCACCGCGGCCCAGATCAGACCGTGCCACCAACGCAGCACGAAGCCATCATCGAACAGCGCGCGGGTGAACAGCCAGAACACCACCATGTCGCCGGTCGCAAGCGCGATCAGCGGCGCGTGCCAGACCGAGATCGGCTCCCCGGCGCCGATCGACGCGGTCACCGCATGCGCGGCCGCGCCGAGCGCGAAGGCGATCACGAGCCGCCCCGCCAGCACGTTGCGGAAATCCGCGAACATCGAGGCTGCAAGCACCAGCAGCAGCGTCACCGCGGCGGCGCGCAGGCAGAGTTCGGTTGCGGCCAATGTCATCGGTCGAAAGGATCTCCGGATCAGCCGAACAATCGGCGCTCAGGCTGCATTTTTCAAGCCGGATCGCGGCGCCAGCGCTGGCGTGTCGTGACCCAGATATCGACGACATCGCCCTCGAGCCGACCCGGCCCCTCATTGTCGGCGCCGAGCCGCCGCGCCACCGCCTGGGACGCGACATTGGCCGGATCGATGCAATGGATGATGCGGTCGAGCGTGAAATTGTCGAACACAAAGTCGATCGCGGCGCGCGCCGCCTCGACCGCATAGCCCTGGCCGCGGTGCTCCCGGGCGATACCCCAGCCGACCTCGAAGCCCGGCCAGCCCGGCGGATAATACGGCCCGACGCGGCCGATGTAACGGGCGGACGATTTCTCCTCGACCGCGAACATGCCGAAGCCATGCAGCGCCCAATGGCCCGAGATCACGGCAGCGTTGCGCCAGCCCTTCAGCTCCGACGTGATGGGCTGATGATCCGGCGTGATGAAGCGCGCCGTCTCGGGATCGGACAGCATCCGCGTGTTGTCAGCGATATCGGATGCGCGCCATGGCCGCAGGATGAGCCGCGCGGTCTCGATCACGGGACCATCGACACGCAGCAGGTTTGCATCGGGCTTGATCAGAGAAACCATCACCATCTCCGGTTTCCGGAATTATGCCGTTGTCATCAAACGCGCGCCAGAGCCGAACACTCCACTGTCGTCCCTGCGAAAACAGGGACCCATAACCACAGGGCTTTGTTGTCAGACGAAGCCGTGGCCACAGCCTGCTCCATTACCGTACCCTGTGGTTACGGGTCCCGGCTCGCGCTTCGCTTGGCCGGGACGGCGGATGGGGTATGATCGCGGCAAAAGAGTATGATCCGGCAAGATGTAAGGAGTCCCACATGAGCTGGCAGCCCTCGACCGATCCCGAACTCGGTGATCCCCAAACCTGCGACGCGCTGGACCTGATCATCGTGCCGCGCACCCGCGATCTCGGCGACGGCTTTGCGGTGCGACGCGCGCTGCCGCATGGCAAGCGGCAGATGGTCGGGCCGTTCATCTTCTTCGACCATTTCGGCCCGGTGCAATATCTCGCCGGCAAGGGCATGGACGTGCGGCCGCATCCGCATATCGGGCTCGCCACCGTCACCTATCTGTTCGACGGCAGCATCATGCACCGCGACAGCGAGGGCAACATCCAGGAGATCCAGCCCGGCGCGATGAATTTGATGACCGCGGGCCGCGGCATCGCGCATTCCGAGCGCACCCCCGACGTGCAGCGCCGCGACGGCCAGAAGATGCTGGGCCTGCAAAGCTGGATCGCGCTGCCGGCCGGCAAGGAAGAGATCGCGCCGTCGTTCCAGCATTATGGCGCGGGCGACCTGCCGATGATTTCCGAGCGCGACTTCACCGCGCGGGTGATCGCGGGCTCGGCGTTCGGCATCACCTCACCGGTCAGCATGGTCTCGCCCTGGTTCTACACCGAAGTCACCGCGCAGGCCGGCACCAGCGTGCCGCTCGACCCCGATCATGAGGAGCGCGCGATCTACATCGTCGACGGCGAGGTCGAGATCGCGGGCGATCGCCATGAGGGACCGCGGCTCCTGATCTTCCGGCCCGGCGACCGCATCACCGTGAAGACGCTGCGGCCGACCCGCATGATGTTCCTCGGCGGCGACGCGCTGGAAGGGCCGCGCCACATCTGGTGGAATTTCGTCTCCTCGTCGAAGGAGCGGATCGAGCAGGCCAAACAGGACTGGAAAACCGGCCGTTTCGCCCAGGTTCCGCAGGAACACGAGTTCATTCCACTGCCGGAGTGAGCTATTTGCTGTGATATCCCTTGATATCCTTGGCAGCCCACACGCCGCGTGCGGGCGCCTTGCTTTCGAAAGATCACGCCCATGACCGCGATGCTGACAAGCGATTTGCCCCTGCCCCGGATCGGCCGCGGCAAGGTGCGCGATATCTACGCCGTCGGCGATGATCGCGTGCTGCTGCTCACCACCGACCGCATCTCGGCATTCGACGTGGTGATGGCGGAAACCATTCCGATGAAGGGCGCGGTGCTGACCCAGATCAGCGCCTGGTGGTTCCGGCAACTCGAAAGCACCGTGCCGCATCACATGATCAGCGCCGATGCCGACGAGATCATCCGCGCGGTACCAGAACTGAAGAACCATCGTGACGACATCCTCGGCCGCGCGATGCTGTGCCAGCGCACCACCGTGTTCCCGATCGAATGCGTGATCCGAGGCTACATCTCCGGCTCGGCATGGAAGGAGTACGCCGCCGAGGGCACGCTCGCCAGCGAGAAGCTGCCGGCGGGGCTGGTCGAGAGCCAAAAGCTCGAACCCGCGATCTTCAGCCCGGCGACCAAGGCCGAGGCCGGCCATGACGAGAACATCACGGTTGCGCGGGTGCGCGAGATCGTCGGTACCGATGTCGCCGCGACGCTGGAGAAGATGGCGCGCGATGTCTACGCTTACGGCGAACAGACCAGCCGCGCGCGCGGCATCATCATCGCCGATACCAAGTTCGAGTTCGGGCGCGACAAGGACGGTCGCATCATCCTGATCGACGAGGTGATGACGCCGGACTCCTCGCGGTTCTGGGCGGTCGATGCCTACAAGCCGGGCCAGCCGCAGCCGAGCTTCGACAAGCAGCCGCTGCGCGACTATCTCGACATCGAGCGCCGCGCCGGCCGCTGGAACGGCGACGCCCCGGCGCCGCCGCTGCCGGCGAGTGTGGTGGACGCCACCAGCAAGCGGTATCTCGAAGCGTATCGCCGCGTGACCGGAAGCGAGCTGAAGATCTAGCGGCACCGTTATTGCGCACGCTCTATCCCCGTCACCCTGAGGCGCGCGTAGCGCGTCTCGAAGGGTCGACGGCCCCCGCTCGTGGCCGTGCATCCTTCAAGACGCCGCTTCGCGGCTCCTCGGGATGACGGGGAGAGGGCGCGCTGTGCGCCTGCATCAACCAGCCACGGAGGTGAATTCCATTCACCCCTGTTGAAGACAAACCTTTTGTCGCCGCACCCACCACCCTGCACTCTCCGCCCGTAACGGAGACTGCACGATGCGGCAATTGACTTATGTCGGCGGCAACAAGGTCGAATGGTGGGACGTTCCCGCACCGACCTTGCAGGACGATGGCGATGCGCTGGTGCAGCCGCTTGCGGTGACGCGTTGCGATCTCGACCTTGCCATCGTGCACGGCCGATCGGGCCTGCAAGGGCCATTCGCGCTCGGGCACGAGACGGCCGGCCGCATCACCGCCGTCGGCGATCGGGTGAAGAATTTCGCGCCCGGCGATCTCGTGATCGTGCCATTCCAGATCAGCTGCGGCACCTGCGACCGGTGCCGGCGCGGCCACACCAATGCCTGCACGGCGGTACCGTTTCGCTCGTCCTACGGGCTGAAGCCGGTTTGCGGCGTCGAATATGGCGGCGGACTGTCCGACCTGATCCGTGTGCCGTTCGCCGATCACATGCTGGTGCGACAGCCGGAGGGCCATGCGCTGTCGCAGACCGCGGGGCTGGCCGACGGCGCGACCGACGGCTTTTCCGCGGTGGCGCGCTTGCTGCGGCAATGGCCCGGCGCGGATGTCCTGGTGATCGGCGGGTTCGCGCAATCGCTTGCGATGTTCGCGGTGCAGGCTGCATTGGCGTGCGGTGCGGGCCGCGTCGTCTATCTCGACGACCATTCGCCGCGGCTGGCCAAGGCAAAGGCACTGGGCGCCGATATCGTCGAGGCGCCGGCGGGTCTGGTGATGGAGCCACCCGGCCTGTTCCCGATCGTGATCGACGCCGCGGCAACCGACGCCAGCATCCTCCTGTCCTTCCGTGCAACCGAACCGAACGGCCTCTGCCAGCGCATGTATGGCGACTTCGCCGCGACCACACCGGTGCCACTGCGGCACATGTACGGCGTCGGGATCACGCTGAGGGTCAGCCGCGTCAATGTGCGCGCCGAACTGCCCGACTGCGTTGCGCATGTTACGGCGGGACACTACCACCCGGAGCATGTGATCACCCGCCGCGTCCGGTTCGAGGATGCGCATGAGGCGATCGGCGATCCGACCATCCGCGTCGCCTTCGTTCACGATGGCATCGCCTGACCAACGGCGCTAGGCTGCTCTCCAACCAGAAAAGCAAAGGGAGCCAGCCAATGACCGAACCCGACAGCGTGCTCGTCGAGCGCGATGGTCCGATCACCATCATCTCGATCAACCGTCCGCACAACCGCAACGCGGTCGATGGCGCGACCGCGCGCAAATTGTATGACGCGTTCACGGCCTTCGATGCCGACGCCAACGCATCGGTCGCGGTGTTCACCGGCACCGGCGGCACGTTCTGCGCCGGCGCCGATCTCAAGGCGGTGGCGGCGGGTGATCCCGAGAGGAAGCGCGAGATCGGCGGCCATGACACCATCGCGCCGATGGGACCGAGCCGGATGCGGCTGTCGAAGCCGGTGATCGCCGCGATCGAAGGCTTCGCCGTCGCCGGCGGCATGGAGCTCGCGCTGTGGGCCGATATGCGCGTCGTCGCCGAGGACGCGACCTTCGGCGTGTTCTGCCGCCGCTTCGGCGTGCCACTGATCGATCTCGGCACCATCCGTCTGCCGCGACTGATCGGCCATTCGCAGGCGATCGATCTGATCCTCACCGGACGCCCGGTGAGCGGCGCTGAAGCCCACCGCATCGGGCTTGCCAACCGCCTGGTGCCGAAGGGCGAACGCGCGCGCACGCCATCGCGCTCGCCAGGGAGATCGCCCAGTTCCCGCAGACCTGCTTGCGCGCCGACCGCCTGTCGGCGCTGCGGCAGTGGGACCTCGAGGAAGAAGAAGCGATCAGGAACGAGATGCGCGGCGGGCTCGACGTGATCGCGTCAGGCGAGACGCTGTCCGGCGCGACGCGATTCGCCTCCGGCATCGGGCGTCACGGCGCCTTCGGCAACCAGGGCGGCGGCTAGTCCCGCAACCTCAGCCTTTGCGTTCGCGCCGCGGACGTGCTGACCTGTCGTACCCATTCCGGAAGCAAGAAGATGCCCGCACAAGCGATCGCAACCGAGCTGAAGACCTTCACCACGTCAAATTTCCGCTTACAGAACGGCGGCGTGCTTCCGGAGGTCACGATCGCGTACCGCACCGTCGGCACGCTGTCGGCCAACCGTGACAACGCCGTGCTGATCACCCATGGCAACACCAGCGGCCCGCAGATGATCGACCCCGGCGGATCGACCGGCGAAGGCAGCTGGTGCGAGATCGTCGGCCCCGGCAAGGCCGTCGACACCAACCGCTACTTCGCGATCTGCCCGAACATGCTGGGCTCGTCCTACGGCTCGACCAGCGCGGCGAGCATCGACCCGCGGACGGGCCGGCACTACGGGCCGCGCTTTCCCGATATCACCGTCGGCGACATCGTCGCCACCCAGCGTGCGTTGCTCGATGATCTCGGCATCGAAAAGCTGGTTGCGATCGTCGGCCCGTCCTATGGCGGCTTCCAGGCGCTGCAATGGGCGGTGGACTATCCCGACGCCATGCGCGGCATCGCCGCCGTGGTCACCGCGCCGCTGGTGCCGCGCGAGCGTTCCGAAGGCAATGTCGCACGCTTGATGGCGACGTTGTCGCAGGATCCGAACTGGAACGGCGGCGACTATTACGATCACGGTGGCGTGCTCGAAAGCATGATCCAGATCCGCTCCGCGACACTGAAGACCTACGGCATCGAAACGCGGTTGCGCGACACGCTGAGCGATCCCGCCGAAATCGAGGCCGCGATCCGCGCCGAGGCGACGGAGTGGGCCAAGGGGTTCGACGCCAATTCGCTGCTGACCCTTGCCAAGGCACTGCGCGGCTTCGACGTGACGGCGCAGTTCGGGCGGATCAAGGCCAAGCTGCTCTATGTGTTGTCGCGGACCGACAGACTATTCCCGCCGGAGCTCGCGCAGCAGATGATGCCGGCGCTCAAGGGAGCCGGCGTCGATGCCGATTATTTCCTGCTCGACAGCGACTACGGCCACTCGGCATCAGGCCGCGACGCCCACAAATGGGCACCGCGGTTGCGCACGTTCATGGACAGCCTCGGCTAGACAATTGGGCCAGACGGAACCGGCACGCTGACCTCCGTGCGGGTAGGGCAATCGCATAGGGCAACGAGCGGCTTTGCTGTCTCCACATTCGTCATGGTCGGGCTTGTCCCGGCCATCCACGTCTTTCTCACGCGGAAACTAAGACGTCGATGCCCGGCACAAGGCCGGGCATGACGGACTTTGTGGGGAAATCGAGCGCATATGCGATAGCCCTGCCCGTACGCGGGAGAGGCCAAAATGCGCGGGCTGAGAAGCGTTGTCACAAAAATCCTGTTGTCGTCCTGCGCCGGGCTCGTCTACGACTAGAGCCTTTCCCATCCTGATGGAATCGGGACGGGGCTCCAGGTTTCTTGTCTTGACGCGTTTTCTTCACGCGAACCGGTATCCACTTCGCTCGAAAACGCTCTAGCGGCGATAGTTTAGGATATTTTTCAACGTGATCGGTCGGTCGCTCCATTTCGGCTCGCGCGCGCGGCGGGCCATGCATGACATTCTCGGCGGCAGCGCCGCCAGCGTGCTCGGCATCACCTTCGGCCTGTCCTATGCGCTGCTGATCTTCGCCGGGCCATTGGCGCCCTATCTGTCATATGGCGTTGCGGCGACGTTCGTCTCCTCGGCGGTGCTCGCGACCTTCATTGCCTTCGGCAGCTCACTGCCCTTCGCGGTCGCCGGCCCGGACACATCAACGTCTGCGGTGACGGGAATCCTGATGGCCACGCTGGTCGAACGCATCGGCACCGCCGACCCGACCGCGCCGCTGCTGTCGCCGGTGCTGATCACGCTGGGGCTCTCGACCATCGTCACGGGCATCGTGCTGTGCTGTCTCGGGCTGACGCGGCTGGGCCGCGCCATTCGCTACGTGCCCTACCCCGTGGTCGGCGGATTCCTCGGGGCGACCGGCCTGCTGATCGTGCTGGGCGCGATCAGGGTGATCACCGGTTACCCGGTGCAGCTCAGCACCCTGCACCGCTTCACGAACATGATCACGATCTCCGAACTGAGCGCCGCCTGCGCGATGGCGCTGGTGCTGTATCTGACCTGGCATCGCTCGCGCACCCCGTTCGGCCTGCCGATCATCCTGGTCGGCGGCGTGATCGTGGCGCATCTCACCTTCTGGATCATTGGCATTACGCCCGAGGAAGCTCACCTGACCGGCTGGACCCTCGAGCCGCCGCCGGCATCGACTTTCATGCTGCCGTGGCACACCGCCGAGCTTGCGCATTATCCGTGGTCGGCGGTGCCGGACCTGCTCGGCAATCTGATCGCCGTGGTGTTCGTCACAGCGGCGAGCACGCTGTTCAACACCACCGGCATCGAGGTCGCGGTGCATCGCGAGGCCAATCTCGAACGCGAGCTCAACATCACCGGCTTCGCCAATATCGTGACCGGCGCGCTGGCCGGCTATGCCGGCTGCATCTCGGTCAGCCGTTCGATCCTGAATTTCTCCAGCGGCGGGCGGGGCCCGCTGTCCGGGCTGACGGTTGCCGCGATCTCGCTGCTGATGCTGGCCCTGGCGCCGCAGCTGCTCGGCTACATGCCGAAATTCGTGCTCGGCGGGCTCCTGATCTATCTCGGCGCCGACCAGTTGCACAAATGGATGATCGAATCGCGCAAGCGGCTGTCGCAGACCGAGTATCTTTCGCTGCTGGCGATCGTCGCCATCATCGTGACCTGGGGCTTCGTGCCCGGCATCCTGATCGGAATCATCATCGGCTGCGCGACCTTTGCGCTCAGCGCGGCGCGGGTCGAGGCGATCAAGTTCGGCTTCGACGGCGCCGAATACCGCAGCTCGCTCGATCGATCGCGCGACGATCAGGACGTGCTGCTGGCGCATGGCGGCAAGATCCAGGGGCTGACCTTGCAGAGCTATCTGTTCTTCGGCTCCGCCAACCGGCTCTATCAGCACGTCAAGACCCTGCTGGCCGCGCGGCCGGAGTGCCGCTATCTGCTGTTCGAATTCAAGCTCGTCACCGGCATCGATTCCTCGGCTGCCTACAGTTTCGCGCAGATCAAGCGCAGCGCGCATGACGTCGGCGTCGAGCTGGTGCTGGTGCATCTGGCGGCGAAGGCCGAGCAGGTGTTGCGCTCCGGCGACTTCATCACCGAGGGCGTGACCGTGATCGACGAGCTCGATCGCGCGCTGGAATGGTGCGAGAACCAGATCATCGCCCAGCACCAGGAGCTCGCACAGGAGGAGGCCGATCTGCGCGGCTGGTTCACCGGGATGCTGGGCAGCGAGGACGACGCCGATACGTTGATCCGGCGTTGTCAGCGCATCGAGGTCGACACCGGCGAGATCATCGTGCACGCCGGCGACGCCGCCGATTCCATGCACTTCATCCTCGACGGTCGCGTCGGCATCATGGTGCCGGCCGAGGACGGCCGCACCACGCGGGTGCGCAGCCTCGGCCGCTATACCACGATCGGCGAGATGGGCCTGGTCTCGCAGGTCCCGCGCAGCGCGACCATCCAGGCCGAGATGGCGAGCGTGCTCTACGTGCTCAACACGCACCAGTTCGCCGCGATCCGCGACGAGGACCCCGAGCTCAGCCACAAGCTCCTGACCTATTTCGTATCCGTGATCGCGGAGCGGCTGAGCTTCGCCAACCGCACCATCGCGGTGCTGCGGCGCTAGTACGCAAGCCGGATTTCGCGTTACGTCTCCAAGCTGCGAAGATGCCGTTGAGCTACAGCAGCCCCCGGCTTGCGCTCGCCGCGAGTTCGTCCATCAGCGCCTTGTCCTCATAGCGCGCGAGCGACAGGCTGCGGGCGAATGCCGGCGCCGGCGCACCGACGACGGCACGGGCGCAGAGATCGCCGGTGGCGCAGGCGCCCATCGTGCCGTAACCCGACAAGGCAGCGGCGAGGAACACGCCCGGCGTCTTGGCAGCCCCGATCAGCGGCCAGTTTTCCTTCGTCATCGGATAGTAGCCGCCATAGTGCACGCGGTCGCGCGGCAGCGCGCCGAGATAATGCTTGAGCCGCGGTTGCAGCCGGCTCGCCGCGCGCAGCACCACCTCGGGAAAGTATGGGTTCAGCTCCGGCTCGCGGATCGGCTCGGTCGTCGTCTCTTCATTGAAGGCCCAGCCGAGCTTGATCCACTCGCCGTGATCGCCGCCATCCGGCCGGCAATGGATGCTGCCCGGCATCGGCGCCAGCAGGCGTGCGAATTCCGGCGCCGCCGCGAGCGCCTCGCGCTCGTCATCGGACCACGCCAGCGTCTGGCCGTCGAGATCGATCGCAAACGGCATCCTGCGGTCGACCGCGCGGTTGCGATCGGCGAACGCGATCTTCTGTTGCAGCACGTTGACGATCGGCAGCGTTTCGCCATGCATCGCCGCGACATGCGCCGCGAACGGACCGGCGGCATTGACGATGATATCGGTCTTGATGGTCTGTCGCGCACCATCGGTCACCACATCGACGGCGAAGCGATCGGTCTTCGCGATGCCGACCACCCTCCCCTGCTGGAACCGTGCACCCAGCGGCCGCATGGTTTCCAGCATGTACTGGCCGAGCTGCTGGCCGCTGATGTCGCCGGCACGACGGATATGCAGCGCAGTCGCGACCTCCCGGTCGAAGGTCGGGTAATGCGCCTGGATCAGGTCGCGGCCGAGCAGGACGTCGACGCCGTCGGGCGCGCTCTGCCAGTCGGCCGAATGCGGCGGCAGGTAGCCGCGGCCTGAGCCTTCATGCAGGCGGATCAGCTGCGCGGCCTGCGCGCCGTAGCCGGCGTGGAGTTGCTGCAACAGCTCGTCCGGCGTTTCTTCACGCGTGACCAGAAGATAGCCACGCCGCGTCATGTGGAGGCGGTTGTCGCTGCGGCGCGCGATCTCCTCCATCAGGTCGGTGGAATGGTTGGTGAAATCGGCCATCGTCGGATGCGGCCACCAATTGCGATAATTCTCGCCCGATTGCGCCGAGGTCAGCGCCATCGGCTGACCTTCATCGACGATCAACAGACGCGCGCGCTTGTGCTCGACCGCGAGGTAATAGGCCGTGGCGATGCCGACGATGCCGGCACCGATCACCAGGATTTCGACGTCATTGGTCTTCACATGCAGTCTCCGGTCGGCCCGCAGCGGAGCCGGCAATGGTTCGTGATGTCTCGATATCGATCAGACCGAGGCGGCATCCCGCAACGCCTGGCGTTGTGCCGAGCGCAACGTCTTCTGCGTCTCCTCGATATGCTCGCGCAGCAGGCGGACGGCTTTCTTGGCCTCGCCGTCGCGGCAGAGTTCGAGCAGCCGGTAGTGGTCGCGCTGCGGACGCTCCTTGCCGGTGGCCTGCGACACCAGCGCCCGCGTGAAGCGGCCGACATGGCCGTAATTCGCCTCGATCATGCCGAGCAGCCGCGGGCGATTGCACGGCGCGTAGAGCGCGGCGTGGAATTTCCAGTTGAAGGCGCCCCATTGCGCCGGATCTGGCTCCGCGTCATAGGCCCGGAGGATTTTCGTCGCCTCATCGAGATCGATCTCGGTCATGTCGGGTATCGCCAGGCGCAACGCATGGCATTCGAGCGCGATGCGGATCTCGAGCAGCTCGATCACCTCGTCGATCGAGAGGTCGGAGACGACCGCGCCGCGGTTGGGCAGGAAGGTGACGAAGCCCTCCGCCTCGAGCTGGCGCAATGCCTCGCGCACCGGGATCCGGCTGGTGCCGAATCGCGTGGCCAGTTCGTCCTGGCGCAGCTGCGATCCGGGCGCGAGCTCGCCCGAGCTGATCGCGGCCCGCAGCGCTTCGCGCACGGCGTCCGGCGCGGAACCGTGAGGTCCGGTCCCTCGGTGGCTGGCGGCCGCTGCATGCTCCATCCGGATTCTCTCGTGCTGATGCGCACGAGCGGAATATCCGACCGGGCCAAGATTGTATAAAATTACTTTCTTGATTATGCAATGCTGTGTATAAAATCTTGACGTATCGTATCCAATCCTGCCGACAGCCGCGAATCATGATGCATCGAGCCACCAAGCGATTGATTTTCCTAGTCTTTCTTGCGGCGGGGTCTGCCACGGCACACGCCCAATCGCCCGGCGGCACACTCGCCAAGATCCGCGACAGCGGCGAGATCCGGCTCGGGCATCGCGACGTCTCGATCCCGTTCTCCTATCTCGACGACAACCAGAAGCCGGTCGGCTTCGCCATGGACCTCTGTGCGCGGATCGTCGACGCGGTGAAGCGCGAACTCAAGCTGCCCGGGTTGCAGACCAGGCTGCAGCCGATCCAGCTTGCGACCCAGATTCCGCTGATCGAGAACGGCACCATCGACATCGTTTGCGGTCCCGCCACCAACACGCTGGAGCGGCAGAAGGTGGTCGCCTTCAGCAACACGATCTTCGTGTCGAGCATCCGCGCCGTGGTCGCCAAGGACGCGCCGATCAGGCGCTTCGAGGATCTCGGCGGCCGGCCGGTCGCGCTGACCTCGGGCTCGACCTCGATCGGCCTGCTCGGCGCGCGCGCCCAGGAGAAGCACTTCCAGACCAGGAATATCCTGACCCCAGATCATGCCGCCTCGTTTCTCGCGCTGACCACCGGGCGCAGCGAGGCCTTCGTGATGGATGATATCCTGCTGGCGAGCCTGATCGCGGGCAGCCCGAACCCGTCCGACTGGCGCATCATCGACGACAGCCTGCGCACCGAGCCCTACGGGCTGATCATCCGCAAGGGCGATCCGGAATTCAAGGCGCTGGTCGACAACGCGCTCGCCGCCATGATGGCAAGCGGCGAATTCCTGGAGCTCTACGCCAAATGGTTCACGCGGCCGATCCCGCCGAAGAACGTGAACCTGAATTTCCCGATGACCGCGCCGCTGAAGGATGCGGTGGCCAATCCGAACGACAAGGGCGTGTGAGACAGCAAAAGCCCGGCCCTGATTCTATCAGGGCCGGGCTTGAGCGGAGATGACATGAGCCGCGGCTCAGACGCCGGCCATCATCACGTATTTGATCTCGACATATTCATCCATGCCGTGGCGCGAGCCTTCGCGGCCGAGGCCACTTTCCTTGACGCCGCCGAACGGCGCGACCTCGGTCGTGATCAGGCCGGAATTGACGCCGACCATGCCCGACTCCAGCGCTTCCGCGACGCGCCAGACCCGGCCGATGTCGCGCGAGTAGAAGTAGGAGGCGAGACCGAACGGCGAGGCGTTGCACATCGCGATCACGTCGGCCTCGTCCTTGAAGCGGATCACCGGCGCGAGCGGACCGAAGGTCTCTTCGTGCGCCACCAGCGCGTCGGGGCGAACGTCGGACAGCACCGTGGGCTCGAAGAAGCTGCGACCGAGCGCCGAGCGCTTGCCGCCGGTCACGATCTTGGCGCCGCCCTTCACGGCGTCGGCGATGTGGCGCTCGACCTTCTCGATCGCCTCCATGTTGATCAGCGGCCCCTGGGTCACGCCGGATTCCGTGCCGTCGCCGATCTTCATCTCGGCGACCTTCTTCGACAGCTTCTGCACGAACTGGTCGTAGATCTTGTCCTGGGCATAGAGACGGTTGGCGCAGACGCAGGTCTGGCCCATGTTGCGATACTTCGAGACGATGGCGCCTTCGACCGCGGCATCGATATCGGCATCGTCGAACACCACGAACGGCGCGTTGCCGCCGAGCTCGAGGCCGAGCTTCTTCACACCGACCGAGGCTTGCCGGTACAGGATCTTGCCGACCTCGGTCGAACCGGTGAAGCCGACGAAGCGCACCGCCGGATGCTCGCACAGCACCTTGCCGATCGGCGGCGCGTCGCCGGTGATGATGTTGAACACGCCCTTCGGCACGCCAGCCTTCTCGGCCAGCGCGGCCAGCGCGAGCGCCGACAGCGGCGTCTCGTTGGCGGGCTTCAGCACCACCGTGCAGCCGGCTGCCAGGGCCGGCGACACCTTGCGGGTGATCATCGAGTTCGGGAAATTCCACGGCGTGATGGCGCCGCAGACGCCGACCGGCTGCCGGATCGCGAGCAGGCGCGCATCGGCGCGCTGGGTCGGAATGGTTTCGCCATAGACCCGGCGCGCTTCCTCCGCGAAGAACTCGACATAGGCGGCACCGATATCGACTTCGCCGAGCGCTTCCGCGAGCGGCTTGCCCTGCTCGGAGGTCAGGATCAGCGCGAGATCCTCGCGGTTGGCGATGATCAGGTCGAACCATTTGCGCAGGATGTTGGAACGCTGCTTGGCGGTCAGCTTGGCCCAGGCCGGAAATGCGCGCTCGGCGGCCTCGACGGCCTTGGTCGCGTCGTCACCACTCAACTGCGGGATCTTGATCAGCTCGGCGCCATTGGCCGGATTGTTGACCGCGAATTCGGGCGTACCGACCCAGGCGCCGTCGATGTAGCAGCGGTCGCGCAGCAGCGACGGATCCTTCAGACGGTCGTGGAGGGCGGATGCTGCGGCTTGCGTGGCGCGTGCGGCGACGGGTGGGGTCATGGCGTTACTCCTCGAAGGTCTTGAATGTCCCGGGGGGTCTTGGCCGCCTATATAAGCGGAAAGCCACTGCGATGCACTGGCGGCCAGCGCGACCCTGCTTGGACACAAACGCGACGCCGTTGCGGAAGATGATCGCTCCGGGATGGTCCGGAATTGCCAGATCTCAGTTGTGCAACGGCGTATCTGAGGGTTCGGCGCCGCGCATCGTCCCGGAAGACGGTCCTCGTGTCAGATCGCGCCGCCCGACATGTAGGTTTCACGGCGCCCGATCATGCGTTCCGCGGCAGCCTTGGCATCCGCCTTGGTCGAGGTCGCGCAGGTCCGGTATTCGAGGTCGGCCTGTGCCCTGGCGTCTCGGCGGCCGAACCAGGATTTGGTGCCGGTCTGCAACAGCGCGAGCGCCTGTGCGACATTGTCGACCGCCTCGAACGAGTGCAGCGCGCCGGTACCCGCGTAGCGGACCTCGTAGAGGCCCGGGCAGATCGGCGCCTCGATGTTCTCGCCGCGGCCGGGCCGCGGATAGCGCTTCCATTCACTCCATGTCGAAATCATCGCTGCGTCCCGCAACCCGAAAAATGACGATCGTTTTCGTCAAATCATCCCAATTCGCCGCACCGTTTGTGCAGCGATCTGAATGCGTTAATGCAAAAAATCAGGCTCGAAAATCAATTCCTCGATCACGTTACCGTGGCCGCGCCCGGGGATCACCGGGACTTGCGCCACATCCACCACAAAATCTGTGCGCGTGGTGAATGCCGGTTGAGCGAGACCGCTCCTGCCGGCCCGGCTTTCACGACATCGCGACATCATCGCATCGCATGGCCGCCTTGCGGGACCCGAAAAGCGGGAGGATGATCCCGGCACTTTCAAAATAATAAACCCATCGGAGGAAGCCCCAATGCAGAGCAAGGCTCAGATCGATCAGGTATTGCGTCAGAAGAGCGACGCAAAGGAGATTCCCGGGGTCGTCGCGATTGCGGCCACCGGCAAGGACGTCATCTACGAGGGCGCGTTCGGCAAGCGCGACCTCTCCAAGAACGATCCCATGACCGCCGACAGCGTGTTCTGGATCGCCTCGATGACCAAGGCGGTGACGTCAGCGGGCGCGATGCAGCTCGTCGAGCAAGGCAAGCTCTCGCTCGATGAGCCGATCGGCAAGCTGTTGCCCGACCTCGCCGCGGCGCAGGTGCTCGACGGCTTCGACGCCAAGGGCGAACCGAAGCTGCGGCCGGCGAAGAAGCCGATCACGCTGCGCCAGCTCATGACCCACACCGCCGGCTTCGCCTACGACATGTGGGACGCCGACCTCGGCAAATACATGGAAAAGACCGGCACGCCCGGCATCATCACCTGCCTGAATGCCGCGCTGAAGACGCCGATCATGACCGATCCCGGCACGCGCTGGGAATACGGCATCAATATCGATTTCGTCGGCAAGGCGGTGGAAGCCGCTTCCGGCAAGAAGCTCGATGCCTATCTGCGCGAGCACATGTTCGCACCGCTCGGCATGAACGAGACCGGCTTCAAGATCTCGGACGACATGCGCAAGCGGCTGGTCGGCATGCATGCGCGCGGCGAGGACGGCGCATTGGCCGCAATCCCGTTCGAGCTCGAACAGAACCCTGAATTCCACATGGGTGGCGGCGGCCTCTATTCGACCGCGGCCGACTACCTCAAGTTCTGCCAGATGATCCTCAACAAGGGCAAAGGCAACGGCAACCAGGTGCTGAAGGCCGAGACCGTCGCGACGATGGGGCAGAACCACATCGGCGAGCTCAACGTCGAGAAGATGCCGACCGCGGCGCCGATGTACACCAACGACGTCGATCTCTATCCGGACCAGGTGAAGAAGTGGGGGCTGAGCTTCCTGATCAACACCGCCAAGACGCCGGAAGGCCGCAGCCCCGGCAGCCTCGCCTGGGCGGGCCTTGCCAACACCTATTACTGGATCGATCCGTCGCGCGACGTCTGCGGCGCGATCCTGACCCAGTTGTTGCCGTTCGCCGACAAGCACAGCCTGGAGGCTTTTGCGGGCTTCGAGAAGGGCATCTATGCCGGGCTCGATGCCGGCAGTGGGCAACGGGCAGCCTGAGGTTCGAAACATCGAACGTCAGAACGACCGCTCCACCAACTCGTCGTGCCCGGCCTCGTGCCGGGCATCCACGTCTTTGCCTCTCCGCGAGGAAGACGTGGATGGCCGGGACAAGCCCGGCCATGACGGGTGTTGGGGCGCGACGCTTTTCATACCCGCCATAGGTCGGGCCTGTCCTGCCCGCGTCAAACGACTAAGATCGCGCAAAAAAGCGCGGCGACACGAACACGATCACGAGGAGGACGAGCTTGGCACCCGAGATTCTGGCACCCAAGATCCTGGTACCCAAGGCAGAGAGCTATGTCTGCGGCATTTCCGATACGCCGCTGCTCGGTGAAACCATCGGCCGTAGCCTCGACCGCGCGCGGGCGCGCTGGGGCGACCGCGAGGCGCTGGTCTCGCCGAGCCACAACGTGCGCTGGACCTGGAACGAATTCGCCGAGCGCGTCGAGGCGACGGCCGCCGGCTTCCTCGCGCTCGGGCTGCAACGCGGCGAGCGGATCGGCATCTGGTCATTGAACCGGCCGGAATGGACGCTGACGCAATTCGCTGCCGCGAAGGCCGGGCTGATCCTCGTCACCATCAATCCGGCCTATCGCCTGAGCGAGCTCGAATTCGCACTCGGCAAGGTCGGCTGCGCCGCGATCGTGACCGCGACCGCGTTCAAGACCTCGGCCTATATGGAGATGCTGAACACGCTGCTGCCCGAACTTGCGAGCGCGAAGCCCGGCCAACTGCGCTCGGCGCGGCTGCCGCAATTGCGTGCCGTGATCCAGATCGGCGGGCCGGCGGCGCCGGGCACCATTCCGTTCGACACGATCGCGCAGATGGGCGGAGAACGCCATCGCGAGCAACTCGCGGCGCTCGGCGCGAGCCTGCAATTCGACGACCCCGTCAACATCCAGTTCACCAGCGGCACGACGGGCTCTCCGAAGGGCGTGACGCTGACCCACCACAACATCCTCAACAACGGCTACTTCACCGGCCGCGCCATGCGGCTGACCGAGCAGGATCGCATCTGCATTCCGGTGCCGCTCTATCACTGCTTCGGCATGGTGATGGGCAACCTCGCCTCGGTCACGCTCGGCACCACCATGGTCTATCCCGGCGAAGGCTTCGATCCGCTGGCAACGCTGACTACCGTCGCGCAGGAGAAATGCACGACGTTGTACGGCGTGCCGACCATGTTCATCGCCGAGCTCGATCATCCGGAGTTTTCGCGCTTCGATCTCTCCTCGCTGCGCACCGGCATCATGGCCGGCGCGCCCTGCCCAATCGAGGTGATGAAGCGCGTCAACACCGAGATGAACATGGATGAGGTCACGATCGCCTACGGCATGACCGAGACCAGCCCGGTGAGCTTCCAGAGCGCGACCGACGATCCCCTGGAGCGCCGCGTCTCCACGGTCGGCCGCATCCATCCGCATGTCGAGGTCAAGGTGGTCGATCTCGACGGCAAGGTGGTGCCGCGCGGCGAACGCGGCGAGCTCTGCACCCGCGGCTACAGCGTCATGCTCGGCTATTGGGACGAGACGGAAAAGACCGGCGAGGTGCTCGACGCCAATGGCTGGATGCACACCGGCGATCTCGCCGTGATCGACGACGAGGGCTATTGCAACATCGTCGGCCGCATCAAGGACCTGGTGATCCGCGGCGGCGAGAACCTGTATCCGCGTGAGATCGAGGAATTCCTCTACCGCCATCCGAAGATCCAGGACGTGCAGATCTTCGGTGTCGCCGACCAGCGCTATGGCGAGGAGCTGTGCGCCTGGGTTCGCGTGCGGTCAGGCGAAACGCTCACCGCCGACGAGGTGCGCGCCTTCTGCCAGGGCCAGATCGCCCACAACAAGATCCCGCGCTATGTCGAGTTCGTCGAGGAATTCCCGATGACGGTGACCGGCAAGATCCAGAAATTCGTGATGCGCGACGCGGTCGAGCAGCGGCTCGGATTGAAGGCCGCGAAGACGGCGTGAGGGCGTTCTTCTCCCTCTCCGGCTTGCCGGCCGTCATTCCGGGGCTCGC
>NZ_DDOP01000003.1:1190-1460 GCF_002341725.1 Bradyrhizobium sp. UBA2491 | reverse complement strand
AGCGAGAACCCGGAATGACGAGGGTGGAGCGACGTTCTATCGCTACCCCTCCATCGCAGGGGAGGCTGAAGAAGGCCAGGGCCGCCCTAAACCAGCAGCCCCTTCGCCTTCGCGAGCTCCTTCAGCGACACCAGCGGCCGGGCGCCGATGTGCTGGATCACCTCGGCGGCGGCGAGCGCGCCGAGACGACCGGCATTCTCATGACCGACATTGCGCACGAGCCCGACCAGGAAGCCGGCAGCGAACAGGTCGCCGGCGCCTGTGGTGTCG
>NZ_DDOP01000003.1:470-958 GCF_002341725.1 Bradyrhizobium sp. UBA2491 | reverse complement strand
GCCGGCGCCTGTGGTGTCGACCAGTCTGTCGATCGGATAGGCCGGCGCCGCTACGACGCCATCTCCCGAGATCACGACGCAGCCCTTCTCGCTGCGGGTGACGACGCCGAGCCTGGTGTCCTTGCCGAACTGCTTCAGCGCGGTGTCGAAATCCGAGGTCTGGTACAGCGAGTGCAGCTCGGACTCGTTTGAGAACACCAGGTCGACCGTGCCCTTGCGCATCAGGTCGAGGAATTCGTCGCGGTAGCGATCGACGCAGAACGAATCCGACAGCGTCAGTGCGACCTGACGGCCGGCGCCATGCGCGATATCGGCCGCCTTCACGAAGGCGTCCTTGGCGTTCTTCGGATCCCAGAGATAGCCTTCGAGATAGATGATGCTGGCGGCGGCGATCTGGGCCGGATCGATATCGTCGGGCGTCAGGTCCTGCGCGGCACCGAGATAGGTGTTCATGGTGCGCTCGCCGTCCGGCGTCACCAGGATGTAGG
>NZ_DDOP01000003.1:0-192 GCF_002341725.1 Bradyrhizobium sp. UBA2491 | reverse complement strand
GGTGACGCCGGCGGCGCGGATGTCATGGGTGTAGAGCTTGCCGATCTGGTCGTCCTTGACCTTGCCGACATAGGCGGCGCGGGCGCCGAGATTGCCGACGCCGACGATGGTGTTGGCGGCCGAGCCGCCCGATATCTCGGTGGCGGTGCCCATGTCGCTGTAGATCGCGGTGGCGCGCGCCTCGTCGATCAG
>NZ_DDOP01000002.1:0-8624 GCF_002341725.1 Bradyrhizobium sp. UBA2491 | reverse complement strand
CAGCGCAAGATGCGCACCCAGCAACTCTGGAACTGGATGTATTTCCGCGGCGCCAAGAGTTTTGCCGAGATGACCAACGTCTCGAAGGACATGCGCGCCGAGCTCGAGAAGCATTTTACCGTCGACCGTCCCGAGGTGGTCGCCGAGCAGATCTCCAATGACGGCACCCGCAAATGGCTGCTGCGGCTGCCGAGCGGCGATAAGGTCGAGCGCGCGCACGAGGTCGAGTGCGTCTACATCCCCGAGACCGATCGCGGCACGCTGTGCGTTTCCTCGCAGGTCGGCTGCACGCTGAACTGCTCGTTCTGCCACACCGGAACGCAGCGGCTGGTGCGCAACCTCACTGCCGGCGAGATCGTCGGCCAGGTCATGGTGGCGCGCGACCGGCTCAACGACTGGGCCGATCGCGAGGACGGCACCCGCCGCGTCACCAACATCGTGATGATGGGGATGGGCGAGCCGCTCTACAATTTCGACGCGGTGCGCGATGCGCTGCTGATCGTGGGCGACAATGAAGGCATCGGCATTTCGCGCCGCCGCATCACGCTGTCGACCTCGGGCGTGGTGCCGAACATCAAGCGCACCGGCGAGGAGATCGGCGTGATGCTCGCGATCTCGCTGCATGCGGTGCGCGACGAATTGCGCAACGAGCTGGTGCCGCTGAACCGCAAATATCCGATCAAGGAGCTGTTGCAGGCCTGCCGCGACTATCCCGGCGCCTCGAACGCGCGCCGCATCACCTTCGAATATGTGATGCTCAAGGGCGTCAACGATTCGCTCGATGACGCCAAGCTGCTGGTGAAGCTGCTCAAGGGCATTCCGGCCAAGATCAACCTGATCCCGTTCAATCCGTGGCCGGGCACCGCCTATGAGTGCTCCGACTGGGAGCAGATCGAGAAATTCTCCGAATACATCTTCAACGCCGGCTATTCCTCGCCGGTGCGCACGCCGCGCGGCCGCGACATTCTCGCCGCCTGCGGCCAGCTCAAATCGGAGACCGAAAAGCTCTCCGCCCGCGAGCGCCAGGCGCTGCGCGCGATGGCGATGACGGATTGAGAAGTGGCGTCAGTTTTCCACTATACGGACAGCGGTGGAGCTGTAGGTATACTCACGACGCGGTCTTTGTTTGCCTCGGATAGTCGGTATCTGAACGACTATTCCGAAGGAGCGCTGATCGACACTTTGCTGTCTCCGATCCTTCTTGCTGAGGTCGCTACAGCGACCAAGGAGCTAGTTGAGGCAGGTCTCCTAGACAAGAGATATTATCAAGAACAGGGATCTAAGGCCGATAGCCTCCAGGTGGATGCTCTGTTTCGATCAATCCGGACTGCGACGAACAACATCAGTCCCGTCTACGTTGTGTCGTTTTGTCGACACGAAGAAGGTAGTGAGCAGTTCAAGAATGGTTTGCTGAGTCAGTGGAGAGGCTATGCCGGACGGGGCGGCTTTGCTCTAGAGTTTGATGAGGAAGGGCTGGAAGCTCTAATCAGCCACGAGATCAAACGCTTCTTCTTCGGGCCAGTCGTCCGCCGCGATGTGCTATATGATGATTTTCAGAAACTCTTTGATCCAAAGGACTATGTCGGCCTTGCTCGCGCGATGATCGGAAAGATGTTCCTCGATCCAAAGGTGACTCCGATTGCTGACAAGGAGAACCGCGCTAAGGTCAAGGAAATTGCGGGGAACAAGAATATTGATGAAGCTGTCAGTAAATTCCTTTCGACCGCTCCTTTTCTGAAGAACTCTGGGTTTCACGAAGAGCGCGAATTTCGACTTGCAATAGCCGGCGTCCGACAGGGACGAGTTCCAGCCAAAGCCAAAAAGGATGCGAAGCCCGTCGAATTTAGGGTGAGAGGCGATCTAATCGTTCCATACATTCGGCTGTTTGGTGGTCCGAAGACAAAACTACCAATAAGGTCGATTATCGTCGGCCCGCACCCGCACCAAGAACTTCAGAGGGAGGCGATGAGCCATCTGCTCGAGAATGCCAAGATAGACGCAAGCGTTCGGCTCTCAGAAATTCCATTTAGAGGATCGTAGGGCAATGGCCCTGATCGGCCGCCTGTTCGTCGTCGCCTTCGGCTTCCTGATGGCCTGCTTCTTGGCCGGACTTATCGTGGTGGTCGCGGTGCTGTACCCCGAGATCAGCGATTTCGGCGGCGAGATCGACCAGAGCGCGATCAATATCGTGCTTGGCTTCGGCTTCATTTTCATTTCCGGCTTTGCGCTGTTGCCGGCGCTGATCGTGGTGCTGATCACAGAGGCGTTCTACATCAGGAGCGTGCTGGCCTATGCGATCGGTGGCGCGATCGTCGGCGCCGCCTGCTATCTAGGCCTGGTTCCGTTCGATCCCGACATGATGCAATTCCACGGCATCGTGCGCCGGCACATGGAGATCATGACCGGCGCCGGCATCGTCGCGGGTTTGGTGTACTGGCTGATCGCCGGCCGCACCGCCGGTGCATGGCGCGAGCCGCGGCGCCCGTTACCGCCGCCCCCGCCATTGCCGTCGCAATCGCCGCAGCCGTGATGCTTCCCATGCCCTCCCGCCTCGGCTAAACCGCGCGCCATGAACCGGACTGGACTTTTCATCGCGCTGGCGCTGGCGCTCATCGTCGGCATCCTGTTCGGGATCTATCCCGAACTCGACCTGAAGCTGGCGGCGCTGTTCTACGATGCCGCGCAGAACACCTTCCCCGTCAAGCTCGACGCGGTGGCGCAGTTCGCGCGCGACGCGGCGATGTGGATCGCCTGGGCGTTGGTGCTGCCGGCGATCGTGACCATCGTCTGGAAATTCATCCGGCCCGACCGGCCGATGCTGATGTCGGGCCGCGCCGCGGTGTTCCTGCTTGCCACGATGCTGCTCTCGGCCGGCGTGCTCACCAACTTCACCTTCAAGAATTACTGGGGCCGGCCGCGGCCGGTGTTCGTGACGCAGTTCGGCGGCGATTTGCAATTCATGCCGTGGTGGGACCCGCGTGGCGGCTGCCCGCGCAACTGCTCGTTCTTCTCGGGCGAGGGTGCCACCGCGTTCTGGACCTATGCGCCGGCGGCGCTGACGCCCCCGGCCTGGCGGCCGCTGGCGTTTGCCGGGGCCACCGTGTTCGGTGTCGTCACCAGCGGGCTTCGGATGGCGTTTGGCGGGCATTTCTTCACCGATGTGGCGATCGCCGGCCTGGTGTCCTTCCTGGTGGTCTGGCTGCTCTATGCGCTGATCTACCGCTGGGCCTCGACCCGCGTCACCGACGAGCAGGTCGATGCGGCGCTCACTCGGCTCGCGATGCCCGGCTACCGCTGGATGCAGCGCTGGCGCCGCGGCCAGGCTGAGCCGGCCAAGCCGGAAGCCTGATTAAAGGCGTGCCCCGCCTTCCGAAATTTGATATTCGGCCTCGTCAACCCTCATCGCTTGCGACCGATTGGACCGTCCCATGAGCACGATTCTGAAAAGCCTGCCCACCGGCGAAAAAGTCGGCATCGCATTCTCGGGCGGCCTCGACACCTCGGCGGCGCTGCTCTGGATGAAGCTGAAGGGCGCCAAAGTATTCGCCTACACCGCCAATCTCGGCCAGCCCGACGAGGCCGACTATGACGCGATCCCGCGCAAGGCGATGGATTTCGGCGCCGAAAAGGCCCGCCTGGTCGATTGCCGCATGCAACTCGTCCATGAAGGCATCGCGGCGATCCAGTCCGGCGCGTTCCACATCTCGACCGGCGGCATCACCTATTTCAACACCACGCCGCTCGGTCGCGCGGTGACCGGCACGATGCTGGTCGCGGCGATGCAGGAGGATGGCGTCAACATCTGGGGCGACGGCTCGACCTTCAAGGGCAACGACATCGAGCGCTTCTATCGCTACGGCCTTTTGACCAATCCGTCGCTGCGCATCTACAAGCCGTGGCTCGACCAGCAGTTCATCGACGAGCTCGGCGGCCGCGCCGAGATGTCGGCGTTCATGACCGCGCAGGGCTTCGCCTACAAGATGAGCGCGGAGAAGGCCTACTCGACCGACAGCAACCTGCTCGGCGCGACGCATGAGGCCAAGGATCTCGAAAGCCTGTCGAGCGGCATCACCATCGTCAACCCGATCATGGGCGTGCCGTTCTGGCGCGCCGATTGCAACGTCAAGGCGGAGCAGGTCACGGTGCGCTTCGAGGAGGGCCAGCCGGTCGCGCTGAACGGCAAGAGCTTCGCCGATCCGGTCGCGCTGTTCCTGGAAGCCAACGCGATCGGCGGCCGCCACGGTCTCGGCATGAGCGACCAGATCGAGAACCGGATCATCGAGGCCAAGAGCCGCGGCATCTACGAGGCGCCCGGCATGGCGCTGCTGCACATCGCCTATGAGCGGCTGGTCACCGGCATCCACAACGAGGATACGATCGAGCAGTACCGCATCAACGGCATGCGGCTCGGCCGCCTGCTCTATCAGGGCCGCTGGTTCGACTCGCAGGCCCTGATGCTGCGCGAGACCGCGCAGCGCTGGGTCGCGAGCGCCGTCACCGGCGAGGTGACGCTGGAGCTGCGCCGTGGCAACGACTACTCGATATCAAACACCGAGAGCCCGAACCTGACCTACGCGCCGGAGCGGCTCAGCATGGAGAAGGTCGAGGACGCCGCCTTCTCGCCGGCCGACCGCATCGGCCAGCTCACGATGCGCAACCTCGACATCGCCGACACCCGTGCCAAGCTCGGCCTCTACAACAAGACCGGATTGATTTCGAGCGGCGAAGGCGCGCAGATTTTCCAGCTCAAGAACGACAAGGATTGAGCGTCAACGCAAACTCAGTGTCGTCCCGGCGAAGGCCGGGACCCATAACCACGACCGCCAAATGTTGTGCAACGCTGGGGCCACAGCTCGCCTTAGCGACAACTCCCTGTGGTTATGGGTCCCTGCTTTCGCAGGGACGACGTGGGGAGAGAGCTGGACTTACTTCACCCTGAGCGCATCCAGCAGCGAGCCGAACGCGCGCGCGTAGTCTGTGCCGGTCTTGCCGATATCGGGCCCTGCTGACACCGCGACCGCCGCTTCCGTCACCGCACCCAGCAACAGCCGCGCCAGGGGCTCGATCGGCTGCTTGGCGATCACACCGGCATCCATCGCGGCTGCCAGCGCGAGTGGAAACTTGCCGCCGAAATGCTTGGCGTCGATCTCGCGCCAGCGCTCCCAGCCGAGTACGGCCGGGCCGTCGCGCAAGATGATCTGACCGGTCGGGCCCTTCGCGCATGCCGCGAAATAGCCCTGCGTGCCCGCCGCCATCGCCGCCAGCGGATCGTTCTCGGCGCGCGAGATGCGGTCGAGATCGGCGACCAGGTCGATCGACACCTGTTCGAACACCGCCTCGAACACCGCCTCTTTCGTCGCGAAGTGATGATAAACCGCGCCTTTTGCAACGCGCGCGCCGCTCGCGATGTCGTCCATCGTCGCGGCCGCAAAGCCGCGCTCGCCAAAGATGCGGCGCGCCGCCTTGACGATCGCGGCTCTGGTCTTCTCGCGCCGCTCGGCCTGGGTTGCCATCACCCATCTCTAACCCAGGTTCCGCAGCAGCGCCAGTTGACTTACAGACTATCAGTCGGTAAATACCGACCATCAGTCGGTAAATGGAGATGGCAGATGCCCTCACTCAAAACGCTGCAAGCCTTCGCTGACACGGTCGAGGCCAACGACCATGTCGGCGCGATCAGGAACTTCTACTCGACCGATGCCCGCACCCAGGAGAATGACGGCGAATGGCGCGCCGGCCGCGAGGCGCTGGCGGCGCGCGAGGCGGCCGTGCTCGCGGCAGTCTCCGGCGTCAAGACCACCCGGCTCGGGCCGCTGCTGCTCGACGGCGACCATTCGGCGATCTGCTGGCGGTTCGAATTCACCGGCAAGGACGGCAAGGTCCGCAGCATGGAGGAGGTCGCCTGGCAGACCTGGCGCGGCGAGGAACTGGTCGAGGAGCGCTTCTTCTACGATCCGCAGCAGATGGCGCGCTGACCGGCCGCCGGCCGTTGCGGCAATACGTCCCGGCGCCGCCTCATTGCGGCGTCATCCCCCGGCACTAGCCTCCGCCCCCGCGCGCAGCATTCGCAAGGGCGGAGCATCGAACATGATCAAGTCTATCACCGGCGTGGCCGTCACGCTCTTGCTGTCGGCCGTGCCGGCGCTTGCCCAGACCATCTACCCGATCGATCGGGCCGATATCCTCGCGGGCGCGAAATTCGACTTCAAGGTCGAGCTGCCCGGAATGGTCGAATCAGGCCAGGCTGAAGGTGACGCTGAACGGAGCGGACTACGCCGCGGTGTTCGGCCAAAGCGGCACCTTCACCGCGCGCGAGGCTGGCAAGGAGCAATCGGCACTGATACTGCGCGATGTCTGGCTCGCCACGCCCGGCCCGGTCACCGTCGAAGTCAGCGACGGCACCCAGAGCCGCACCGTGACCTGGACCGTCTACGACACTGGCGCACGCAAGGCGAAGAACGTGATCCTGTTCATCGGCGACGGGATGTCGCCGGCGCATCGCGTCGCCGCACGGCTGCTGTCCAAGGGGATCGCCGAAGGCAAGAGCCGCGGCAAGCTCGCGATCGACGACATGCCGCATATGGCGCTGGTCGCGACCGCAGGCTCGGATTCGATCATCACTGACTCCGCAAATGCCGCGAGCGCCTACGCCACCGGCCACAAGGCCGCGGTCAATGCGCTCGGCGTGTATGCCGATCGGACGCCCGATCCGTTCGACGATCCCAGGGTCGAGACCATTGCGAGCCTTGCCAAACGCCAGGCCGGCCTCGCCGTCGGCCTCGTCACCAACACCGAGGTCGAGGATGCGACGCCGGCGGCGATGGTCGCGCATACCCGCCGCCGCGCTGCCTATGACGCGATCGTCGCGCAGTATTTCGACGCCAGGCCCGACGTGCTGATGGGCGGCGGCTCCGCGAACTTCCTGCCGCAATCCGCGGCCGGATCGAAGCGCAAGGACGAGGTCGATTATCTCGCGCGCTTCCGCGCCGCCGGCTATCCGATTGCGACCACCGCAGGCGAGCTCAACACGCTGGCCGAGAAGCCGGAGACGCGGCGGTTGCTCGGCCTGTTCGCCACCGGCAACATGGACGGCGTGCTCGACCGCAAGTTCCTCAAGGGCGGCGGTGTCAGGAAATCCCCCGAGCAGCCCGACCTGACCGAGCAGGTCAAGGCTGCGCTCGATATTCTTGCGAGGCACGAGTCCGGCTTCTTCCTGATGGTCGAGTCCGGCCTGATCGACAAATACGCCCATCTGCTCGACATGGAGCGCGCGGTCTACGACACCATCATGCTCGACAATGCGGTGCGGCTGGCGAAGGACTGGGCGAAAGCGCGCGGCGACGACACGCTGATCCTGGTCGTGGCCGACCATAACCATCCGAACAGCCTGGTCGGCACCATCAATGACGACATGACCGCGACGCCCAACGTGCCGCTGCGCGAGCGCGTCGGCGTCTACGAGAAGGCCGGCTTCCCGAACTACCCGGCGCCCGATGCCGAGGGCTATCCGTCACGCGTCGATGTCTCCCGGCGGCTTGCGATCTTCTCGGCCAGCCTGCCGGATCACTACGAGACGTTGCGTCCCAAGCTCGACGATCCGAACGAGCCGACCGTGAAGGGCGATCAGGCCGACACCTTCAAGGCCAACGACAAGTACAAGGACGTTCCCGGCGTCGCGCTGCGCTTCGGCAATCTGCCGGCGATGATCGG
Organism: Bradyrhizobium sp. UBA2491; assembly: GCF_002341725.1. Lineage (NCBI taxonomy): Bacteria > Pseudomonadati > Pseudomonadota > Alphaproteobacteria > Hyphomicrobiales > Nitrobacteraceae > Bradyrhizobium > Bradyrhizobium sp. UBA2491. The sequence goes on along the minus strand of NZ_DDOP01000002.1, from coordinate 914 downwards.
CGCCAGCGTGCATTCCGGCGAGGACGTCATTCTCACCGCGTCCGGGCCGGGCAGCGAGCGGGTCCGCGGCTCGATGGACAATACCGAGGTGTTTCGCGTGATGGTCGAGGCGCTGGGACTGGGTCTGGGGAAGTGACCTTGCCGTCATTGCGAGCGACGCGAAGCAATCCATCGCACCGCAAGCGGAGAAGTGGATTGCTTCGTCGCTGACGCTCCTCGCAATGACGAGGATAGTAAGCTTGGCCTGCTGGCGTGTGCTGCAAGCCCCCATCAAAAAATGGCCGGGATCGCTCCCGGCCATTTTCGTCTCGTGATGTCTCGCCGGCTCAGCGCGGCGCGGCAGAGGCGGTGCCGCCGTTGAGCAGCGGGGTGATGCGGCGGACGGTGACGCGCCGGTTGATGCGGCTCGGTCCGTCGGTCTGCTCCTTCAGATATTGCGAGCCGTAACCCTGCGAGGTCAGGTTCTCGGCCGGCACGCCGAACTGCTGCGTCAGCAGCTCGGCGGCGGATTGCGCACGACGATCGGACAGCGACAGATTGTCGGTGTCGTTGCCGGTCGCGTCCGTATGGCCTTCGATCAGGAACACCTCGCGCGGATTGCGCTGGATGGCCCGGTTGAGGCCGTCGGCGATCACTTGCAGCCTCGCCGCCTGATCCGGCGGGATGGTCCACGATCCGGAGTCGAAGTTGATCGTGTTGAGGTCGATGCTCGGCATCTGCATGCGGACATTGGGGCTGTAGCGGATCTCTTCGAGCGAGTAGCGCCGATCGATCCGCTGCACCGGCGGAGCCTCCATGGTCTCGTAGATCACGTCCGGCGACGCGTCCTGAGCGTCGACGATGTAGCGATCATAGGGAATGTTGACCACCGGCGGCGGGACGTCGACATAGAAGCCGCCGGTGGTCAACATTCC